>CAYVJM010000331.1:0-2615 GCA_964451695.1 uncultured Lentisphaerales bacterium
CCTGCTGCGCGGCTTGCCGTGCCGCTTCCGCCGCGGCCATGCGCTCCGTGGCCATCTGTTTTTCCAACCGCCCCAACTGTGCCCCGGACGCCGCCGCATCCGCATCCGCCCGTTCCCGCAGCACTTCGTATTGTCTGGCCTGGATGGCGGCGGCATTCGTGGCTTGCGTCAATTCAGCTTCCAACTCCGCGAGCCGCCGCCCCAGAGCGGCTCGATCGTCCGGCATGGCTTGCGATACGGACTGGGTCACGGCGCCAGCCACCGTGACGATCTCGATTGTTTCCGGTTCGGGTTCGGGCAACACCTCAATTGCTCCGGGCGAGGGGACTGGAAGAACCAGACCCAATCCCGGAATTGCGCAAAGCAGGCTGTAGCCTCGCACCTTCATTCCACGTGCCCCTCACTATTCCACGTACCCCTCGCTGGTGAAGTTTGAACGCCGACTGCCATTCAACGGTTCCGTCATTTCGCCGCTGTCGGATGTCGCGAACCCGTTTGTGGGCAGCCCCAGCATGCGGGCCAGTTCGCGCGGTCTGGGGGATCGTTCCAGAGCTTGCTTCTGATCGATCATCCCCCGGGTTACCAGGCTCTTGAGCGATTCGTTCATGGTGATCATTCCCTGGTCTCTGCTGGTCTGAATCACCGAATACACCTGCTGCAACTGGTGTTCGCGGATCAGATTCCGGATCGCCGTGTTCACCGTCATGACTTCGCAGGCCAGAACCCGCTTTGTCAAGTCAAGACTCATCAACAGCGCCTGGGAAACCACACACGACAAAACCATGGACAGCTGGGTATAGACCTGCTGCTGGTGGGCGGGCGGAAAAACATCCACGATCCTGTGAATGGCGTGCGAAGTATCCTGGGTATGCAAAGTCGCCAGGATCAGGTGGCCCGTCTCGGCCAGGGTCAGAGCGAGCTGCATAGTTTCCATGTCCCGCATTTCGCCGATCATGATGACATCGGGCGACTGGCGGAAAACACTGTGCAAGGCCTCGGAAAACGAGGGGGTGTCCGTGAAAACTTCGCGTTGATCCACGATGCCGGCGCGATTGACGTGCAGATATTCAATCGGATCCTCGATGCAGATGATGTGCGCATGACGCTGGGTGTTGATATGGTCGATCATGGCCGCCAGGGTCGTGGATTTGCCGCTGCCGGCCGGACCGGTCACCAGGACCAGTCCATGAGGTCGGACCGCAAAATCACGAAGGATCCCGGGCAGCCCCAGTTCTTCGAAAGAAGGAACGACTTCCGGAATCAAGCGGATGGCCAAGGCCAGGGACTCGCGCTGGTAGTACACATTGAACCGGAAGCGCCCCAATCCCGCGAAATTCCTGGAAAAGTCGATGCTTCGTTTTTTTTCCAGAATATCCTGTTGGGCCGTGTTCAGCAGGGGCAAGGCCATTCGGCGCGTGTCCTCCGCCGTCAAGGATGCCTCGCCGACAGCACGCAAATTCCCCAGCACACGCAACTGGGGGCGGGCTCCGACGGTAAGCAACAAGTCGGAAGCTCCAGCCGCTGACATTTCCGAGAGTCGTTTTTCGATTTCTTGCATATCGCGAACCCCCCAAGAGGCGTTACCGCCTCGCGCGATATCCATCCCACTAGCTTCCCAAAAGTGGCACCATTATAAACGAGGACAAGATAATGTTCAAGTGTTTTTGCTAATTATTTTCGTCGGCCTTTTTTCGTCTTCCCGCACTTCAGCCCCCCCTCACACCTCCGCCCCGGCCAAACTCGTCCGAACATTGAAGGAGTGTATGGCCGCGGTCGTTTGATATCAAGGACTTACAACCTTCGGCCCGCGCTCGATGCGTTCGGCTGATCAAGCGGGTGTGGACGCCGAGACGGTGGAGGGCGAGTCCGGTGTTGGCCACGGCGCCGCCTGTTGCGAGAACCGCCGGTCCGACGTCGACGAGCTTGCCCGGGACGAGGAGTTCGCCGAGACTGGCCGCCCCCTGCTTGAACGCGGGGATCACGTCCAGGCAGATGTGCCCGGCCACGACACGTGGTGGTCGCGGGAATGCCGGCTCGCAACGTCCATTTCCGCGCCGCGTTCGAGCGCGCCTGGCGTCGGCACCTCCCCGTCGTCTTCCGCGAGCGCGTGGCCTTGTCGTGGTACGAGACGAAGGCGACGCGCTCCGCCGAAACGGCCGGCTGGCTGGCCATCGCCAGCGTGCTGAGTGGATCGGGAGGAAGGCCGTGGAGACACTAGGCGAAGCCGACGATGGCGGCGAGACTCATGGACGCGATCAGGAACCACAGCGCGACGCCTTGGACCAGCGGCTTGACGCCAACCTTCTTCAATACGTTCACGGAGAGCCCCGAGCCGATCAGGAACAGGGTCAGCGTGAGACTTTTCTTCGCCGCGATGACGATCCCCGTTGTCAATCCCTCCGGAATCGGCAGGCTGGAATTCAGGACCATGGCGAGCACGAACAGCAGGATGAACCAGGGGATCGCGATCTTGCCGCCACGGCCCTTGCGGAAGAGGGCGGAGGTGACGAGGGCCAGCGGAATGATCCACAGCGCGCGGGTGCATTTGATCAGCGTCGCCGTCTGAAGCGCCTCCGGCCCGTAGGTGGCGCCGGCTCCGACGACGGAACTGGTGT
>CAYVJM010000332.1:0-2602 GCA_964451695.1 uncultured Lentisphaerales bacterium
TCCTCTTTGTTTTCGACGGCGCCGGCCGCGTCCTGCTCATCCACAAGAAGCGCGGCCTCGGCCGTGGCAAGATCAACGGCCCCGGCGGCCGCCTCGAACCCGGCGAAACCCCCGTCCAGGCCGCAGTGAGAGAAACGCGCGAGGAGCTCGGCATCGACGTCGCGGATCCGGAGTTCTGCGGCTCCCTGCGCTTCCAGTTCACCGACGGCTACGCCCTGCTCGGGCACGTCTTCAAGGCGACGCGGTGGGCCGGCGACCCCGTCGAAACCGACGAGGCCGACCCCGAGTGGTTCCCCGTCGACGCGATCCCCTACGAACGCATGTGGCAGGACGACCGGCACTGGTTTCCGCTCCTGCTGGCCGGCACGCCCTTCTCCGGGCGCTTTGTCTTCGACGGCGAGGCAATGGCCTGGATGGCGCTGGCGCCCGGCTTCGACGAGGAGGACGCCGCCTTGAACGGAGTTTCAACGCCCGCAGCCAAGGAGTGACAACCATGCAGGTGATGATCAGCAGCATCCAAGTGCCCGAACGCGTCCGCAAGGACCTCGGCAATCTCGACCCCCTCATGCAGAGCCTCGCCCGCTGCGGCCAGCTCAACCCCATCACGGTTTCCCGCGATCTCGAGCTGATCGCCGGCCACCGCCGCCTCGCCGCCGCCCAGCGCCTCGGTTGGAAGATGATCGACGCCACGGTCGTCGACGGTCTCACCGAGGAACGCCGCCTCGAGATGGAGCTGGAGGAGAACATCTACCGGAAGGACTTCACGCCCGACGAGCTTCTCGAGGGCGTCAAGCGTCTCGACGCCGTCCGCCACCCGAAGCTCGGCGTCCGCATCTCCCGCGCGATCAAAAGCTTCGTGGGCAAGCTTGCGTTCTGGAAACGCGGGCGCAAGCCCGAGCCCTCCGCCTCGTCCGCGGCGCGCGCCCATCCCGCGCCCGCCGACGATGATCCGGACAACTTCGGTATCTGATGAGAGCCGGCGCATCGGTCCGCACCGCGATGCTCCTCGGCGCCGACGGCGTGCGCCGCCTCGCCGCTTCGCGCGTCCTCCTCGTCGGCGTTGGTGGTGTCGGCTCCTACGTCGCCGAAGCCCTCGCCCGCGGCGGCGTCGGAACCCTGGCGTTGGTCGACCCCGATCGCGTCTCCGAGGCCAACCTCAACCGCCAACTCGTCGCCCTCGTCTCCACCCTCGGCCGGCTCAAGGTCGAGGTCATGCGCGAACGCATCCTCGACATCAATCCCGACGCTGTCGTCGAGGCCCTGCCAATCCGTTTCTCCGCCAAGACCGCGGACGCCATCGACTTCGCGCGCTTCGACTACGTGGTCGACGCGATCGACTCCCCGAGCGCCAAGGTCGAACTCGTCGTGCGCGCTCAAGCGGCCGGCGTCCCTGTCGCCAGCGCCATGGGCGCCGGCAACAAGCTCGATCCTTCGCGCTTCGCGATGACCGACCTCTTCGCCACGGATCGCTGCCCGCTGGCCCGTGTCATGCGCAAGCAGCTTCGCAAGCACGGCGTCGCGAGCCTCGACGTCGTCTTCTCCCCCGAGGAACCGCGCGTGCCGATTCCGCCGCCCGATGATCCAGGTCCCTCCGCCGGGCACCTGCCCCCGGGGAGCGTGTCGTTCGTGCCCGGCGCGGCAGGTCTCGTCCTGGCCGGCCACGTGATCCGGCGCCTTGCGGGAGTGTGATCGAATGCGCCCGCTCTCCGCGATCTTCCTCGCCGTGTTCTGGGTTTCTGCTTTTGCCGAGACGGCGATGCTCGCCCCGGGCGGTCTTGCCGGCGTCCTGCTCCTCGCTTCGTTTTCCGCGATCCTTCCTGGGTTGCTCGACGCCCTCGTCGAACCGGTTGCGTTCCGCCCGGATGTCGCGATCGCCGTCGATCCTCTGGCGCCCGAGGCCCGGACTCTCGCCGCAGGCGCCCAGGCGGCGATGCGCCACGTCGCGTCCACCGGCGCACCAGTTCGCGTTCTCCTCGCGCGAGCCCCGGGCTTCGACTTGATCGTGGATCTCAACGCCGTGCGCCGCCGCGCCTTCGCGGAGATCCGGCGCGCTGGCTCTGCGGAGGTCGTCTCGGCCAGCCAAGCCGCCCTGCCGGCGTTCACCTGCGGCGACGAGACCGCCCGCATCGCCGCCGTGGATTCCGGCGACAACGCCAGGGTCGTCGTCCTGCCTCCCGCTTCGGGAACGCCGAGGCTTCGGGTGTGCCCACATCGCCTTGACGCCCGTCCCGCCACCCTCGCCGAGACGGCGCTCTTCGTCCTCGCGGTGGCGTCGGGCGGATGGACTCTGGCGATGGCCGCGGTCGCGATCCCCGGCGGCTGCGCGCTGGCGGCACGGTTTTGCGGCACGGCGCGCAAGCAGGGGCTTCATCCGCGCCGCTGGACGCTCGGCGCCGTCGCCCTCCACGTCGCGGCGGGCGTCGCCATCGTCGCCAACTTCTCCCGGGTCGCCATCGGGTAGCAGGGCGCCGCCCGCGTGGGGTAATCGGTCAGTTTCTGGGGTTGCGGAGCACGTGGCATTTGCCTGTGCGTGCTGGCGATCTGAATCCGTGCATCCGCAGCGGCGCCTCTACGACCCGTGGAAATGGCGCATCCCATCGTC
>CAYVJM010000333.1:0-2559 GCA_964451695.1 uncultured Lentisphaerales bacterium
TCCTCCGCCGCGCGCAGCGCGCTCGCCACCCGTCGCGCCCGGCGCCGTCGCGGGGCGCGGCGCGCCGCGCTTCATGCTCAGCGCGATGCGGTGGCGCGGCAGATCGACATCCTTGACCGTCACCTCGACCTTCTGCCCGACCTTCACGACGGTGGCGGGATCGGCGACGAAGCGGTCGCTGAGTTCGCTGATGTGCACGAGACCGTCCTGGTGGACGCCGACATCCACGAAAGCGCCGAAGTTGGTCACGTTCGTAACGACGCCCGGCAACTTCATGCCGGGATGGAGATCCTCGAGCTTGGCGACGCCCTCGGCGAAGCTGAAGGCCTCGAACGTCTGGCGCGGATCGCGCCCGGGCTTCGCCAACTCGGCGAGGATGTCCCGCAGCGTCGGCAACCCGAGGTCCTCCGAAACGTAGGCGGCGACGTTGATCTTCTGCAGCCGCGCCGGCTCGCGCACGAGCTCGGCCACGCCGCACCCGAGGTCCGCCGCCATCTTCTCCACGACCGCGTAGCGTTCGGGATGGACCGCGCTGGTGTCAAGGGGATTCGCGGCGCCCGAGATGCGCAGGAAGCCCGCGCTCTGCTCGAAGGCCTTCGGCCCGAGGCGGGGCACCTGGCGCAAATCCGCACGGGAGGCGAAGGGCCCATGCTCGTCGCGATGCCGCACGATGTTCTCCGCCAGCGAGGGGCCGAGGCCCGAGACGTAGGCCAGCAGTTGCTTGCTCGCCGTGTTCACCTCCACGCCCACGGCGTTCACGCAGGATTCGACGACGCCGTCGAGACCCTGCTTGAGGCGCGTCGGGTCGACGTCGTGCTGGTATTGGCCGACGCCGATCGACTTCGGATCGAGCTTGACCAGCTCGGCCAGCGGATCCATGAGCCGGCGCCCGATCGAAACGCTGCCGCGCACCGTCACGTCCTTGTCCGGGAACTCCTCGCGCGCCACGTCCGAGGCCGAATAGATGGAGGCGCCGCTTTCGTTGACGAACGTGACGACGATTTCGCGCGGGAGCTGGAGCGAGCGGACGAAGTCCATCGTCTCGCGCCCGTACGTGCCGTTGCCGATGGCGATCGCCTCGATGTTGAACTTCTGGCAGAGCGCGACGATCTTGCCGGCCGCCTCGCGGCGTAGCGCGTCCGACTGCGAAAGCTGGACGACGGTGTCGAAGAGCAGCTTGCCCTGGGGGTCGAGGCAGACGATCTTGCAGCCCGTGCGGATGCCGGGGTCGATCGCGAGCACGGCCTTGCGCCCGAGCGGCGCGGCCATCAGCAGTTCGCGCAGGTTGGCCGAGAAGACGCCGATCGCCTCCTCGCCCGCCTTGCGAAACGCCTCCATGCGCGTCTCGACCTCCATCGAAGGGGCCATGAGCCGGGTGTAGGCGCTCTCGGCGGCCTGCGCGACTTGGGCGGAGAAGGACGACTCGCCTTTCACGAAGCGCTCCTGGAGCCGGGCGACCGCCTCGTCGCGCGGCGGCCGCACGGTGAGCGTCAGAAACCCCTCCTTCTCGCCGCGGAACATCGCCAGCAGGCGGTGGCCCGCCATCGTCGCGAGCGGATCGCTGCAGCCGAAGTAGTCGCGGAACTTGGCCCCCTCCTCCTCCTTGCCGGCGACGACGGCGGCGGAGACGACGGCCTCGGCGGCGAAATAGCCGCGGATCTCGGCGCGCGCGTCGGCGTCCTCGTTGATCATCTCGGCGATGATGTCGCGCGCGCCGGCGAGGGCCGTTTCAGCGTCCGGAACCTCCTTCGCGGCGTCGACGTAGGCGGCGGCGGTCTCCTCGGCGGGCGTGTCGGCCTCCTGGGCGAGCAGGGCCATGGCGAGGGGCTCAAGCCCGCGTTCGCGGGCGACCATGGCGCGCGTGCGGCGCTTGGGGCGGAACGGCAGATAGACGTCCTCGAGTGCGGAAATCGTCTCGGCCTGATCGATGCGGGCGGACAGCTCGTCGGTGAGCAGCCCGCGCTCCTTCAGCGATTCGAGGATCGCGCCGCGTCGGGCGTCCAGCTCGGCGAGACGCGCGAGATTGTCGCGCACCGCGGCGATCTGCACCTCGTCGAGCTCCCCCGTGGCCTCCTTGCGGTAGCGGGCGATGAACGGCACCGTGGCGCCGCCCTCGATCAGCCCGGCGACCGCCTCCACCTGCGCCTCGCGAATCCCCAGCGCCTGGGCAACGTCTGTCGTGTGATCCATCTTCATTGCAATGCGAAATGCTTTCGGTTCCCCCGTCCTTCGCGGTCTCTGAAGACCGTCCGGGTTTGAGAGGGCAGTATACCCCATTTCACTCCCGCATTCAAAGCCGAAAGGGGCCTCAATTCACGCGTGAACCGGAACGACGTTTCTGGTATACTCCCGTCTCATTCCGTTTGCGGCGCCGGTTATGGGAACCGGGTCTCGCGCATCCGGTCGAAAGCGCAACTGTCATGAGCAAGCTCAACACCCGGCACGTCTTCACCTCCGAATCCGTCTCCGAAGGCCACCCGGACAAAGTCTGCGACCAGATCTCCGACGCCGTCCTCGACGCCTGCCTCGCGCAGGACCCGGACGCGCACGTCGCCTGCG
>CAYVJM010000334.1:0-1444 GCA_964451695.1 uncultured Lentisphaerales bacterium
CCCTCCTGGTTCCACGACCGCTACGCCTATGGCTACTTCGAGAGCTTCGTCGGCCGCACGATCGCCACCGGCGCCAAGGTGCTCGACGACGGCGGGCGCGTCCTCGTCAAGCTGCCCGACGTCTGGCGCTTCAGCCTCGACGAGAAGGCGGAGGGCGTCGCCAGGGGCTGGTTCAAGCTGGCGCACGACGACAGCGCCTGGACGAACAGGGCCACGTTTTCGACGAGCTGGGCCGACGAGGGGATCGAATACTACCTGGGCGACGCCTGGTACCGCACGACCTTCACCGCGCCCCAGGACCGCTCCGGCGATCTGCGGCTCTGGTTCGGCGGCTTCGACGACAGCGTGGACGTCTATCTCAACGGCGTCTCGCTCGGCGAGAAGAAGGGCTTCGTCCGCCCGGCGGAATACGAGGGCGTCGCCGCGCATCTCAAGGACGGCGAGAACGTCCTGGCCGTCCGCGTGTCGGCGGGCGGGTTGGCCGAGATCGGCACGGGCGGCCTGATGATGCCGTCGATGATCTACCGCGCGAGCGGAATGCCTGCGGGCGAGGTGCCCAAGCCGGGCGATCCGGACAAGAAGGTCTACGAGATGTAGGCATGACATGAAAAAATATCGAATCGGCATCATCGGCTGCGGTGGCGTCTCCAAGTTCCACACCGAGGGCTGGCAGGCCTGGAAGGAAGACTGCGCGATGACGGCGCTCTGCGACATCGATCCCGCGCAGATCAAGCGCCTCAAGGGGGAGTTCCCCGACTTCGTCGGGGGCGCGGAGGAGTACACCGACTACCGGGAGATGCTCCAGCAGGCGCCGCTCGACATCGTCTGCATCTGCTCCTACAGCGACATGCACCTCGAGCACGCCGGCGCGAGTCTCGCGGCCGGGAAGCACATTCTGATGGAGAAGCCGGTGGGCTATCGCCTCGAGGAGGCTCGGCAGTTCCTCCACCTGGCGAAGCGCCATGCCGCCCTCCAGGCGGCTGTGGCCTACTCGCTGCGCTACCGCAACGCGTTCATGGCGTTCCGGGAGCTGATCCGCAAGGGGACGCTCGGCGAGATCGTCACCGGCGAGATTTCCTACAGCCATCCCCACTTCGGACACAAGCTCAAGGCGGCATCCTCCACCAGCTATCTGAAGCAGCACAGCGACCTGGCCGGCGGCGACACGACCGTCTCCACGGGCGTGGTCAAGAAAAACCCTTACGAGGACAGCGGCGGCAACTACGTCTCCTCCTCGGAGCTGACGCACTCCACCCATCCCTGGGATCTGGCGCGCTTCTTCTTCGGGGAGCCGACCCATGCCTTCAGCGCCGAGTCGATGTCGCCGGTCGTGGACGGCAGCGGCATCCAGATGGGCATGCTCTGGATGCGCTCCGGCGCGCTTGTGCACGTGCTGGCGGGCATGACGGCCGGGGCGGTGCTGACCAAACGCAACCTCGATCGC
>CAYVJM010000334.1:1454-2271 GCA_964451695.1 uncultured Lentisphaerales bacterium
CATGACGGCCGTGCCGCAGGTCGGCGGCAACCAGCACCAGTTCGCCCAGGTGCACGGCACGAAGGGCAGCGCCTGGCTGGTCCGCGACATGTACGAGCCGTACGGCTACCACGCCTTCTACCGGACGGACGGCGAGATCCAGACGGCGCCGGCGGTCACCGACTTGCCCGACAGCTCGCATGGCGTGGTGATCCGCTCGAAAAACCTGATGGACGCCATCGAAGGCAAGGCCGAGCTGATCTGCTCCATGGAGGACGGCGCGCACACGACGGAGCTGCTCTACGCGCTCTGGCTCAGCGAACGGACCGGCGTCCGGACTTCCGTGCTGCCCGGGCGCGTCACGGGCTGAGGCGGGCGAATCTTCAAGCTCGCGACAAGGTGGGACACGGCATGATCCATCCATCAAAATCAAGCGACTTCGCCGGTGACGCCGCCTGGGCCGCCGAAGCCGACGCGGCCATCCGCAAGCGCCAGAGCCGGCACCTCGACAAGGTGGCGGCGCGGGTTCGGCAAGATGGCAGCAAGGCGTGGTTCCTCCGATCCGGGCTGATCAGCACCCTGGACGTGGGCGACGTCAAACTCGCCAATCGCCTCATCGAGGAGGGGACGGAGATCTGCAGTTCGCTGCAGAAGGACTGCACCGACTTCTTCCTGAACCTTCTGTTGCGCGCCTACCTGCTGTTCCCGGACCGGATCACGCCCGACAATCGCGAGCGGATCCGGAAGGCGGCGACGGGCAACCGCTTCTACGGCGGCCACCGGCGGCAGTACCCGATGTTCTACAGCAGCGAGAACCACCATCTATGCTGGGCTGCGG
>CAYVJM010000334.1:2281-2544 GCA_964451695.1 uncultured Lentisphaerales bacterium
ACCGCGCAATGCTTCCCGGAGGGTCGTTTCGGCTTCGACGGCCGCGCGGCGTCTGAGCATTACGCACGAGCACGCTATCTCGTCGCCAATTGGATGGACCGCCGCGCGCGCTGGGGCTATTGCGAGTGGAACTCCTCCTGCTACATGGGGGTGAACCTGATGAGTCTGCTCAATCTGGCCGATTTCGCCGCCGATGCCGCCATCCGCAGACTTGCCATTCAGTCAGTCACCAAGTTGCTGGCCGATCTCGCGGCCGACAGTCT
>CAYVJM010000335.1:0-2539 GCA_964451695.1 uncultured Lentisphaerales bacterium
CGGCGGCGCGCATGATCGAGGGCACGGCCCGGAGCATGGGCATCGTCGTCGAAGGCTGAGGAAAGGCGGAACACCATGGCTAAGCACGGTAAGAAATACACGGATGTCGCGAAGCAGGCTCCCGCCGAGGCCGTCTCCCTGGAGGAGGCGATCGCCTTCGTGAAGGCCCACCCGGCCGCGAAGTTCGACGAGACGATGGAAATCGGCATGCGGATGGGCTGCGACCCCCGCAAGTCCGACCAGATGGTCCGCGGCACGGTCAGCCTGCCGCATGGCACGGGCAAGAAGGTCCGCGTGGCGGTCTTCGCCGGTGGCGCGGCCGCGGACGCGGCTCGCGAGGCGGGCGCCGATTTCGTCGGCAACGACGACCTGATCGAGAAGGTCAAGGGCGGCTGGATGGACTTCGACGTCGCGATCGCGACGCCCGAGGCGATGCAGAACGTCCGCAAGCTCGCTCGCCAGCTCGGCCCGCGCGGCCTGATGCCGAACCCGAAGACGGGGACGGTGACGGACGACACGGCGGCGGCGGTGAAGGCGCAGAAGGCCGGCAAGGTGGAGTTCCGCATGGATCGCCAGGGCAACATCTGCGTGCTCTTCGGCAAGATGAGCTTCGAAGCCGAGAAGCTCGTCGAGAACGCCAACGTGATCCTCGGCGCGATCCGCGCCGAGCGCCCTTCCTCGACGAAGGGGACGTACATCCGCAAGCTCGCGGTCAGCTCGACCATGGGCGTGCCCGTGAAGGTCGCCATCAAGGAGTAATCACCGAACATGAAACCCAAGGCAAATTCCACGCGTCCGGAGAAGCGCTCGGCGATCCAGGAGGTCGCCGACCTCGTCGCGAAGTCGGACTACTGCTTCGTCCTCAACTATGGCAGCCTGACGGTCTCGGCGTTCGCCGAGATGCGCCGCGAACTGGCGAAGGTCGGCTCGAAGGTCAAGGTTGTCAAGAACGCCTACCTCGAGCGCGCCGCTTCCGAGAAGGGCTGGAGCGGCCTCGACGCCGTCCTGGCCGGCCCGACCGCGATGGTCACGGGCTGCGGCGACCCCGCCGAAGTCGCGAAGAGCCTCGTGGCGTTCCTGAAGAAGAACGACAAGGCGTCCGTCAAGGGCGCCCGCCTCGAAGCCTCCTCGCTGAATCCGGCCCAGGTGGCGCAGCTCGCCGAGCTGCCCTCCAAGGACGTCATGCGCGGGACGCTGCTCGGGACGATGCTCGCCCCGGCCACGAGCCTGGTGCGCGTGCTGGCCGCCCCGCTCGCGGGCGTCCTCTACGTCCTCAAGGCCAAGGAAGCGAAAGACGGATCTGCGGCATAACCCGTGTCGTAAAACCAAGGGCGGCCTGACGCGGCGGGTGCCGCGACTCCGGGCGGCCCGGATTCCTCGCGCGAAATGACGCGCGCGGTTACACAGACAAGAGAAAAGAGACAACCATGACCCAAGAAGAAGTCGTTGAATTCCTGAGCGGCCTTTCCGTTCTCGAAATCGCCAACCTCGTGAAGACCCTCGAGACCAAGTGGGGCGTTTCCGCCGCCGCTCCGGCTGCCGCCGCCGCGCCTGCCGCCGCCGCCGCCGCGCCTGCCGAGGAGAAGACCGAGTTCGACGTCAAGCTCGCCGACACCCCGGCGGACAAGAAGATCGCCGTCATCAAGGAAGTGCGCGCCGCCACGGGCCTCGGCCTCGCCGAGTCCAAGGCGCTCGTCGAGTCCAACGGCGTCGTCAAGACCGGCATCTCCAAGGCCGAGTCCGACGAGCTCAAGAAGAAGCTCGAGGCCGCTGGCGCCAAGGTCGAAGTCAAGTAGCGTTCCCACGCGGACAGCCGCGCCGCGCCGCCGAGTGCGCGCGCGGGCGGCTGCGCCGCAGCGGATGGATGAAGGCGGGCTTCGGCCCGCCGTTCTTGCTTTCCATCCCGCGTCCCGGTTTTTCAGCATCCCTTCATGTCGAGGTACCCGATGGTAGAGAGAACCGTCTACGGCAAGCTTAAGTCCGTCATCGCCCCGCCGGATCTCATCGAGATCCAGACCCAGTCCTACACCGACTTCCTGCAACCGGACGTCGCGCCCGCGAAGCGCCGGCAGCAGGGCCTGCAGGGTATCTTCAAGGAGACGTTCCCGATCAACAGCTTCGACGGGCGGTACTGCCTCGACTTCGTGAAGTACGAACTCGCCGAGTCCAAGTACAAGACGCCCCTGGAGGCCCTCGTCGAGGGCGGCACCTACTCCGCCCAGCTCAAGGTCACCTTCCGCCTGAAGATCTCCAAGAAGGGCGGCCAGCACGGGGAGAGCGAGGTCGACATCGAGCAGCCCCCCGAAGAGGTCTACATGGGCGACATTCCGCTCATGACCCGCGACGGCGCGTTCATCGTCAACGGCGCCGAGCGCGTCATCGTCAGCCAGCTCCACCGCTCGCCCGGCATCTGCTCCGAAAAGACCGTTCACGCCAACGGCACGCCCCTCTACTCCGTTCGCATCATCCCGGACCGCGGCTCCTGGATCGAGATCCAGTTCGACACGAACAACCAGATCTGGGTCTACATGGACCGCCG
>CAYVJM010000336.1:0-2529 GCA_964451695.1 uncultured Lentisphaerales bacterium
GCGCAGATCACGCGGCCCCAGTTCGGATCGGCCCCGAAGCACGCCGTCTTGAAGAGCGGGGAGTTCGCGACCGCGCGCGCGGCAAGCAACGCGTCCGCGTCGCTCGCGGCGCCCTCGACGGCCACGGTGACGAACTTCGTCGCCCCCTCGCCGTCCGCCACGATCTGCTTCGCCAAGGACTCCGCCACGGCGCCAAGCGCCTCGACGAATCGCTCGAAATCGGGATGCGGCGCGGCGGGAATGGTGGCGCCGGAAGCGCCGTTGGCGAAGACCACGAGCGTGTCGTTCGTGCTCTGGTCGCCGTCCACCGTGATGCGGTTGAAGGAGCGGTTCGCCGCGCGCCGCAGCGCCGCGTCGAGATCGGCCGGCGCGATCGCCGCGTCCGTCGTGATGTAGCAGAGCATCGTCGCCAGGTTCGGGCAGATCATTCCCGCGCCCTTGCACATGCCGCCGATCACGACGTCCGCCCCGGCGATGCGCACGCGCAACGCGGCCTGCTTGGCCACCGTGTCCGTCGTCATGATCGCATGGGCCGCCTCGTCCCCGCCATCGCGGCGCAACGCGCCCTTCGCCAACCGGATGCCCTCGGCGATGCGCCCCATCGGCAGACGCCGCCCGATCGTCCCCGTCGAGCTGACCAGCATCTCCGCCTCGGGCACCCCGACGGCCTCGGCGGCCATCCGCGCCATCGCCACGGCGTCCTCGTGCCCCGGCGCGCCCGTGCAGGCGTTGGCGCAGCCGGCGTTGACCACCACGCCGCGGCAGCGGCCCGCGGCCACGCGATCCCGGTCGACCACGACCGGCGCCGCGGCCACCCGGTTGGAGGTAAAGAGCCCAGCCGCCGTGGCGGGGCGGTCCGAGAGGACCATGGCCATGTCGTTGCGGTTCAGCTTGATGCCCGCGGCGACGCCGCAGGCCAGGAACCCTTGCGCGGAGGTCGCGCCCCCGCCTGTAAGCCATTCGAAATCAGTGTTCATGTCAACAAGACCCCGGCCCGGAAAGAGGCATGGGGATTCCGTAAAAATTGGAGAGGTAATTATGCCACACCCCCACCCGAAAGTCCATTGGAAGTTTTTCAAACCACAGGGTTCGGGAGCCAGGGTTCAGGGTTCAGGCATGAATCCTGAACCCTCTACCCCTTGTACGGGACCAGCATGGTTGCAGCGCGCCCGCGTCGCGTCCGCCAGTTCGCGGAGCAGGATGAGCGCGGGAATCCACAGAAGGCGCACCGAGCTGTCGAGATGCCACGCGAAGTCCGGTGCGGCGCTGAGCGCGAAGATCCCCGCGAAGGCGGCGAAGGCGGCAAGCGCGGCGCCCCCGGCAGCCTTCAGGGAAGGCGTGCGCAGAGAGGAGAACCCGGCCAGCGCGACCACGGCGGCGGGATACGCGAAGGCGTACCGCCACGGCGCCGTGAAAGCGTAGCCCGCCATGCGTCGCAATGCAGTCCAAGCCTGCCCGAGGTCTGGCTGCCAGAACGGCGCGAAGTCGTCGAGAGAGGCCCCGCAGAGCCGACAGCCGACATGCCAGAGGGCGGGCAGCGCTGCAGCGGCCAGCAGATGCGTACATCGCGCGGACTTCGCGCCGCCGACGAGGCGCATGGCGGTCCACAGCGCGAGCAGATACACCAGCCCCTCGTTCTTAAACCACCCCGCCGCTCCGATCAGCAGCCAGCCGACCGCGTCGCCCCGCCCTTCGCGCACCCGTTCCCACCCAACGAGGACGAACAGCGCCAGAAACGATTCCGCATAGTACAGCGACGCCAGCCGGAGCCCCAGCGGGCTCAAAAACGCCGCCAGCGCCCAGAGCCGCGCCGAGGTCGAGGGAAGGTGCCCGCAGAGGAAGGCCAGCGCGGAGGCCATGGCGGCGACACCCAAAAGTTGCGTCAGCCATTCCCCGCAGCCGCCCGCCAGCCCGTAGCAGCCGAGCGTGAGCAGTGCAAAGCCCGGCGGGTAGACGGGCTGGAGCGTGCTTCGGGCCGGATTCGTGAAGAAGCCGTCGGGGACGCCGCTTGAGAGATACAGCAGTTTCGCCCGCCCGCCCGAAACGCCCGGACCGTTGGGCGCGACAAACGTATGCGACAGCGCCAGCATCCCCGCAAGGACGGCAAAGAACAAGCCCGCCGCCAGCGCGGCGCGTCGTCGGTACCGTGCGTTTTCGCCGGACGTTTCTGGTTCCTTGAGAATCCAGCGTCGCAAACCACGCACGCCCGCGACGCAAAGTGCGGACGCCAACACGACAAAAAGAGGCGACGGTCTGAAGCCGGCGAGGGGCGGAATCGCCATGCCGGTTGAAAACAAAAGCAAGCCGAGCAACGCCCCACCCCACCCTGCAATTTGCGCCCCCGCCGCCGCGACGAGGATGGGGGTCGCAAGCCCCGCCAGCTCGCGGGCGGGCGACGACGCGACGGCGCGGACGGCGGGTGCGGCGGGTGCGGCGGGCGGCATCGGGCGGCCCCGCCGCGTCCACAAGGCAAGCCCTCCACCCTCGTCGATCTTTTCGAACGCATCGGGGTCGAGTCCTGCCGACTCG
>CAYVJM010000337.1:0-2485 GCA_964451695.1 uncultured Lentisphaerales bacterium
CGCCGCGCTCTTCACCCCGCAGGAAACCTAGTGTTAAACGCTACCCAATTTAGGTTATTAGCACATCGTTTCATCGTCAAGTCATTTATGCCATGAACGTGAAAACTCTCGTAGTCGGCGCCGGCGGCATCTCCAACTCCTGGTTCCCCGCCCTGCAAAGAGCCGGTGTGACTGTCGCCGGAATCGTGGACCTCGATCCAACCCGCGCCAAGGCGCAGGCGGAGAAATACGGACTCTCGCCGCTCATTTCGAGCAACTTGAAGCAGGCGCTCCGGGCCGTCAAGCCGGATTTCGTCCTCGACCTGACGATCCCCGACGCCCACTGTTCGGTGACCTGCACGGCGTTGCGCGCCGGGTACCCCGTGCTGGGTGAAAAGCCCATGGCGCCGTCCCTGGCCCAGGCCCGCCGCATGATCCAGGCCTCCGAAGCGTCCGGGAAGCTCTACATGGTTTCCCAGTCCCGGCGCTACGAGCCCCTTCACGCCGGGCTGGCGAAGTTCGTCGCCTCCGGCAGCTTCGGCGCGCTGACCACCATGAATTGCGCGTTCTATCTCGGCGCCCATTTCGGCGGGTTTCGCGACGAGATGGAGAGCCCGCTGATCCTCGACATGGCCATCCACCACTTCGACCTCGCGCGGATGTTCTGCGGGGCCGATCCCGTGGCGGTGTACGCCAAGGAATTCAATCCCCAGGGCTCCTGGTACCGGGGCGACGCGGCGGCCGCCTGCGTCTTCGAAATGTCGAACGGCATCGTCTTCACCTACACGGGGAGCTGGTGCGCCGAGGGGCTCGCGACGTCGTGGCACGGCGATTGGCGCCTCGTCGGCGAACGGGGGAGCGTTGTCTACGAACGCGACCAGCAGCCCGTCGCCGCGATCGTCTCCGAAGCCGCCGGATTCCAATATCCGACGAAGTCCAGCGCCGTCGAGCCCGCCGAGACGCCGCGCGCCATGGACGGATCGCTTGCCGAGTTTCTCAAAGCCCTCGACGGGGGGCCGCTGCCGCAAGGCGAATGCCACGACAACGTCAAATCCCTCGCCATGGTCTTCGGGGCGATTGAGAGCTCCCGCAAAGGGCGGCGCGTCCCGATCCGGTATTAGCGAAGTCTCCCCTGCCCCGCCCCCGCCCCGAGGTGCGCGGGACTGAAACGGCCCATTCGGCACCCTTCGACATCAACGCATGAGGACAACCATGAACGCCAGCAGAACAGATCATCAGGACATTCGCCTGGGGACGCTGGTCAGTCGGGGCGCGCGCTCCGCCGACTACATCGCCCAGATTCTCCCCCACGGTTTTGAATCGTTTGAGATCACCTTCTGGCAGGAGCTGGGCGGCTGCGACCTCAAGGCCCTCGCCGGCGACGTCCGGCGAGTCCTCGACGGAACCGGCGCCACGATCTCGGCGCTCGGGATTTTCGGGAACCCCCTCGACCCCGCGGCCGGCAAGCACGCGGAAACGCTCAAGGGCTGGGAGGCCTGCATCGACAACGCCCGCCTGTTCGGCGCCGATCTGGTCTGCGGCTTCGCCGGCCGGTTCATCGACAAGCCGATCGACGCGAGCATGAAAGCCTACGGCAAGGTCTTCGGCGACCTCGCGAAACGCGCGGCGGACCAGGGCGTTCGCATCGCCTTCGAGAATTGCAGCATGGGCGGCTCGTGGAGCCGCGGCGACTGGAACATCGCGCAGATCCCCGCGGCCTGGGAAATGATGTTCAACGAGTTGCCCGCCGAGAACATCGGCCTCGAGTGGGAGCCCTGCCATCAGCTCGTCAACCTGATCGACCCCATGCCGCAGCTCCGGAAATGGGCGAAGAAGATCTTCCACGTCCACGGCAAGGACGCGACGATCAAGTGGGATGTGATTCGCGAACACGGCGTGTGCGGGCCCGAGCAATGGGCCTTCCACCGCACGCCGGGATTCGGCGACAGCGACTGGACGGCCATCATCTCCGAACTCCGCCAGCAGAACTGGCGCGGCGCGATCGACATCGAAGGCTGGCACGACCCCGTCTATGGCGGCGACCTGGAGATGACCGGTCAGGTCTTCGCCCTGAACCACCTCAAAGCCTGCCGCGGCGGAGCCTACATCCCCAATCCCACCTGTTGAAGATCGCAGCTCACCCAGCGAACATTGCGGCGAACATTGCTTGACAACGCCGCGCCGATGCTGGTAGGCTCGCGCTCCATGGATACGGGCCACCGGAAGAGCTGGGACGACATCCGCCGGGACGCAACGCGCTTCGCCAAGGACTGGCGCCTCGCCTACGATGAAAAATCGCAGGCGCAGAGTTTCCTTGTCGCGTTCTTCAACGTCTTCGGCGTCGAGACGCGCCAGGTCGCCACCTTCGAACACCGCGTCAAGCTCCTCGACGGCTCCCAGGGCTTCATCGACCTGCTCTGGAAGGGCTGCATCCTCATCGAGATGAAATCGAAGGGCAAGAACCTCGAGGCGGCCTACCAACAGGCCCGCGCCTACGCGGAGACGC
>CAYVJM010000338.1:0-2473 GCA_964451695.1 uncultured Lentisphaerales bacterium
GACGCTCGCCCCCAAGGGGACGGAGCCGTACGGCGCGCCGCACCTGTACCGGGATTTGGTTTTGGAGTGATGAATGCAAAACACGAGACGGCGACGTCTCACACCCACAAAAAGGAGATGAAGCAATGAAGAAGCAAGTCAAAGCTTGGTTGCCGGACTCCGGATGGAGCCTGCGGCCTTTGTTCGGCGGCATGATCGCGGGGCTCCTCGCGCTGATGCACGCCCTGCCGCCCGCCCAGGCGGGCCTCATCGCCGAGAACGAAGCCGTCCCGGCCTCGATGACGTCGACGGCCGGCACGGCGAATGATCCGAGCGTCTATCTGTTCGACAACTACGTGAAGGATTTCGGTGGCACCGCGATCAACGTCGGTAATGCAGACGGTTCCAACTGGGTGCGGCTAGAGATCCGGAATGGAGCCCAAGTCACATCCACGGGGACAAACAGCCGCCTCGGCAGCGATGCGGCGGCCAGGACGAACGAGTTCAACTCCTGCCTGGTCACGGGCGCCGGTTCGTCGCTGACGCTCGCCGCGACGCGAATCGGCGGCATGAGCCCAAACAATAGCCTGCTCGTCACTGACGGAGCCACGGCGACCTTCACGGTTGAATCCTTCATTGGATACAACAACGACATCCGGGTCGAGGGCGAGGGTTCGCTGATCGAGATCGGGTACGCCGCCGCCAGTGCGCTCAGTCTCGGTGAGAGCTCGACTTACTGCCATCATAACACGATGACGCTCATTGACGGTGGCGTCGTGAAGCTCACCAATTCGGGCGGAACCCTGACCATCGCGGTTGCCCCCGCCGAAGGCGGCAGCGGCGTGCGTTTCGCGGCGGGCATTTTCGCGGTCGCGGGCAATCGTCCGACGCATCTCACCTACGACAAGGCCTGGCTGTGGGACGGCGAGGCGTGGGAGCAGGCACCGAGCACGTGGACAGGCGTGTACTACGCGGACGAGACCGAGGCGACCGCGGCCGGACGGCCGGGTTTCGGCGGCTACACCGTCTTCACGGGCGGGCAGTCCATGACCGGTGCGCTGAAGCGGACGCTGATGTTGCTGAAGTGACGGAATGCAGAACCCGCAATCCCAGAACACGCTGCGAGCCGAAACCGACGGATGGTTCACGACATCGTGGCGGCGACAGCCGGCACGAATCCTCGTCATCTGATTTCCATCGACAAAGGACTACACCATGAATTGTCATGTCAAGGCAGCCGCACTCGTTCTGATCGCGGCCCAGTGCGGAGCGGGGGCCGATCCACTGCCGTCGGTGGCGGAGAAGCCGCGGGAGTACCTGATCGGCGTGAACATCGCCGGAGGCGAGTTCTGGGACAAGACGCGCAACCAGGATCCGAACTACGGCTGGCCGTCGGAGAAGACGCTCGACTACTTCGCCGGCAAAGGCTTCGAGCTGGTGCGGCTCCCGTTCGCGTGGGAGCGCATCCAGCCCGCCCTCGGCGGGCCGCTCGATCCCGGCTATTCGGCGGCGCTTGTGCGGACGATCGAGCAGATCGGCAAACGCAAGATGCTCGTCCTGCTTGATCTCCACAACTACGCGAGGTACGACGGCAAGACGCTCGGGCAAGGCGGCTTCACGTACGCGCAGTTCGCGGACGTCTGGGACAAGATCGCGGCCCTCGTGAAACCGCAGCAGCGGTACATCTTGGGCTACGGGCTCATGAACGAGCCGCACATCCAGGGGCCGGAGAAGATCCCGTTCTGGCAGGGCGCGATCGACGCCGTGCGCAAGCACGATCCGAAGCGCAAGATCACGGTCTCTGGCGAGGCGCTGAAAGGCGAGGCCGATCCTCAGCAGTTTCACCTCAAGGACCCGGCGCGCGCCATCGTCTACGAGTCGCACTTCTACTTCGATCACGACGGCAGCGGCACGTACAAGAAGACCTACGAGGAGGAGATCGCCCGGCCGAATCCGCGCGTCAACCCGATGGTCGGCGTGGAGCGCATCAAGAAGTTCATCGACGTGTGCGAGAAGAACAACGTCCACTGCATGATCGGCGAGTTTGGCGCACCGGCCGGGGACGGCGTGGATCCCCGTTGGCTGGACGCGCTCGACAACGCCATGAAGTACATGCACGAACACCGCATCACGTCGACTTATTGGGCGGCGGGCGACTACTGGACGCGGCGCGGCGACACCTACGTCATCGGCGAGAATGGCTGGAAGTCTGGCGAGCACGAAGGCGAGGACCGACCGCAGGTGAAGATTCTCGAGAAGTACATCAAGCTGAAGGGAAAGCGACCCTAGGTTTGGATTACGATTACGATTACGATTAGAGATCGCACCGCATACGATACGCTCGCGACAAAGAAGCATGTTCAAAACCCAGACGATCCAAAAGGTTAGTGTAGCAATGAAAACACCTCTTAAGCTGTGGTACACCGAACCCGCCCCCATGGGCAACGAGGACTTCGCCATTTTCGAATGGGGGAAGGACAGGCCGGACGACGGC
>CAYVJM010000339.1:0-2459 GCA_964451695.1 uncultured Lentisphaerales bacterium
AATGCCGACAGTCTTGCACACTCCCGTTCCGGAGTCAAGCCTTCCACCGTATTCGGGGAGCCGTCAATAGGCGGCGGGGTCGCCGCGATGCGAGGTCGGGCGATGCCGTCCCGGCGAGCCGCGTTCGCGGTCAATGGGCGATGGGCTTCACTTTCGCCCGGAAGCGCGTGACGATCCCGTTGCCGAGTTGGAGTTCGGGTCTGCGGCTGCTCCAATCTGAGTCCGAATAGAAGCATTCGTGCGGAATGGGCACCTTGTCGTGCGTTCGGACGCCGTTCACCTCGACGCTGATCGCGTCGCTGCAGAACTCGCGACTTCCATCCGGGTTGACGCGGCTGAAATCTCCGTGGCTCACCGACACAAACAGATCGATTTCATCCCCGACGACATGCTCCAGTTTCCGGGGCGCGTCCTCGGGAATGCCCAACGGTGCGCGCTCGAGGTTGTTCCGCCCGTCCGTCCTGATCAGCGACAAGGTCCACGCATCCGCGCCTGCGGGCTTCTCGAGCCAGACGACCGGGCGGACCGGGCTTCCCGTACTGCTGCGGGAGAGGCCGAGGCCCAAATGGGTCCCCTTGGCGGGAGAGGTGTCCCGCTTGGCGAAATGGATCTTGTACTTGACCCCGTTCGGAAGCGGGAAGTTCGCGACGAGGAGCCCGAAGTCCGAAGCTGTCCAATACGTGCCGTCCTTCCACGCCACGGTCGCGCCTCCCCCGAACGTCGTCCAAGGACCGTAACCCTTTTCATCGCAAATGGAGGGGATGAGCGAAAACCACTCCTCGCGCTCAATCGAACGCTCGATGCCGGCGAGCACCTGCCAGAACGCGGCGAGATCCTTGCCGTTCACCTGGAGCGCTCCATCGTCGGCGAGCTTCTGAAAGCCCGCCAGCGCTTCATCGAACTGACGGCGACGGGCGAGGAGGTCGAGCGCCTGCAACTGCTCGCCCTGCCGCTCCTGAGAAGCCCACGCATTGAGGAGCGCGAGACGGGTCTGCTCGGAAGGCGGGCGCGAAGTCTTGTCGAGGGTACTCGATCCGGAAGGCGTTGTGACCTTGGCGGCCACCGTGCGAAACATGGGCGCGTCCTCGTTGGCATACGCGGCGAAAAGGAGAGCCGTGTTATGAAAGACAGAACTCCGGAAGGAGAACTCGCCTGTTTCCCCGTGGCGGTCGGCAAGCTTCTTGAAGACATCGTAGACGCCGGGGCGGGTCAGGGCGGAGGCCCAGTCGTCCCTAAGCTCCTCGGCAATGTCGGTGACGCACTCGATGTATTGATGGGGCACCTCGGTGTCGTACCGGCGCGTTTCCAGGCATTCCTCGGCGAACGCCTGCATCTCTTCCAGCGAACCGCCCCAGCGGGGACGCAACATGAACGTGTAGACCCGGTAGGCCGGGATGTAGTCGAACTCGGCCTCGACACAGCGGTCGAACCACATTCGGGAGGCATCGGCGTCGCCAGGGTGGGCCGTCAACATGATCTTGCTGGATTCGGGGTGCTCGGGATGGAGCCGCCAGGCCTTTTCCAGCACCTCGTTCATTTTGGCCATGTGCTCGCCGTAGCCCTTCCACCCCTCCTGGGTGACGGTGTTCGCATACCCCCCTCCGCGCGCATCCCAGCCCTGCTTGTATTCCAGCAAGCCTTCGATCATGAGCGTCACCCAAGGATCGGGAAACGATCCGCCCGCCGCCGCCGCCTCGCGAAGCCGCTCGAAAAGCGCAGTCGACTCCCCGAGCCCTGCATAGATCACGAGATTGAAGGCCTGACGGCTCCAATTCGTCCCCAGCGAGGCATCGGTCAGCGCATCGAACATGGCCGACTCAAGCTCGCGCATGCCCTGCGGCGTGGGGCGCGCCTTCCAGCGTCCGTACTGGAGACAGGCTCGCACAATCGAATTCGTAGCTCCTGCAGCGGTCTGCGGAGCCTGGATCGAATCGAGACAACGCAACGCCTCATCCGGCTTTTTCCTGGCGATCGACTCCAGCGCGTTGACGTAGCAGACCATGGGATGGGTGCACCCGGCCTCGACAAGCGCCTTCGACTCCCCTGCGGGGTCGGGGTGCAGAACGCCCATGGTGTCGATCCAACGCGCCATCCTCATCGCCTCGCGCCGCGTCAGCCGGTCCGCCACGCAAACGTGGGCGGGATCACCGTCAAGGGGGCAGGTCATGGCGAACTGGCGTGCGAAGAAAGGAATTCCGGCCGACGAAAGGTAATTGCTGCCCGTGTTCGCCTCCGGCCCGCAGGGAATCGGCTTCGCTTCGTAGCCGAGAGCCGTCGCACACAGCAATCCGGCCATCAGCACGGCGCTTCGCTTGTTCATGGGATGATCTCCTCGTTGAGTTGCGCCGATGCATTACTGCATCAGGCAGAAAGAAAACAGAGTCTCGCCAGCCAGTAGCCAGCGCAACGCGCTGGCTACTGGCTGGCGGGGGGGGCGCGTCCCCTTCGTGTGAAGCGCA
>CAYVJM010000340.1:0-2446 GCA_964451695.1 uncultured Lentisphaerales bacterium
GAAGATCGCGGCCTTCTCCGTCTACATCTGGAACGTCGTGGTCGTCGCGGACGTGCTGCGCATCGTGCGGGCGGCGCGCCCCGAGATCGTCCTCGTGGCGGGCGGGCCGCAGATCGTGCCGGACGACGATCCCGCCGGCATCCTGCCCCTCGTAGACGTGGCGGTGTGCGGCGAGGGCGAGGGCGTCGTCCGCGACATTTTCGCAACGCTTCTCGCGGGCGGCGCGATCGCGTCCCCCGTCATGGCGCCCCTGCCCGATCTGGCGCAGGTCGCCCTGCCGTACCGGCTGTATTCGGACGAAGACATCGCGCACCGCGTCGTGTACGCGGAGTCGACGCGCGGGTGCCCGTTCCGCTGCGAATACTGCACGTCGTCAGGAAGCGGCGGCGTGCGGGCCTTTCCGACCGGCCCGCTGCTGGAGGCGTTCGGCGCGCTGCTCGACCGCGGTGTCCGGCAGTTCAAGTTCCTTGATCGCTCGTTCAACTTCGGCGGCGAGGCGGCGCTGGCCGTGCTCGACTTCTTCGCGGCGCGCCAGTTCACGGGGTTGCGACTGCATTTTGAATTCACGCCGGACGCGCTGGACGCCGCCTGGCGCGAGCGCCTGCTGCGCTTCGAGCCCGGCATGCTGCACATCGAAATGGGCGTGCAGACCTGGAATCCGGCCGTGGCAAAGTCCATACACCGCCCCCTGAAGCCGGTGGCGGTGGAGAAGGCGCTTCGATTCATGATCGACGAAGCGAAGACCGACGTGCATGCCGATTTGATCGCGGGACTGCCCGGCGAGGACGAGGCCTCGTTTCAGGCCGGCTTCGACCGGCTCGTGGCGCTGCGCCCTGCGGAGATCCAGGTGGGTATCCTGAAACGCCTGCCCGGCACGACGATCAGGCGGCACGACGACGCCGAAGGCGTCCGGTGGAGCCCAGTGCCGCCCTACGAGATCCTCGAAAACCGCCACCTCCCGTTTGCGCGGCTGTGCGCGATCGCGCGCTTCGGCCGCTGCTGGAACCTGCTGTGCAACAGCGGGCGATTCCGCACGAGCGCGCCGCTGCTCTGGCGCGACGGCGGCTCGCCGTACGCGCGGGGAATGCGCGTGGCGGAGGCCGTCCAGGCCTCATGCGGGCGGATGCACGCAATCGCGCCGAAGCGGCTCGCCGCGGCGCTTCTCGACGTGCTGGTGGGCGAGGCCGGCGTGCCGGCGGCCGAAGCGCGCGCCGCGCTGGAGCGCGACGCGCGCGAAGCGGCCTGGGACCGGAGCTGAGCGCAGCGCGGAAACGGCAAAACCTGCCGGGAAAGGCCCCATGGTTCCCGCGAAGCTTTTACCCTCTTCCTGCGCCCAGGCCCTTGGGCGCAGGGTCCCGCGCAGGGTCCCGCGCAGGTTCCCCCGCAGGGTCCCGCGCAGGGTCGCGGAGCGAACCGCCGAGCGAACCGCTTGCCTTGCGCCGCCGAATGGGCTAAAATTGTGGGATTTTCCGAGGCGGCGTCCGCCCCGGACACGGAAGACCCGCCATGTACAACCCCGTTTCGAACAAGACAGACTTCAACCGGATGGAAGAGGAGGTCCTCGCCTTCTGGAAGGAGCACGACACTTTTGCGAAGAGCCTGGAGCAGACGAAGGACCGCGACGCCTTCGTCTTCTACGACGGCCCTCCGTTCGCCACGGGTCTTCCGCACTACGGCCATCTGCTCGCCGGCACAATCAAGGACATCATCCCGCGCTACCAGACGATGCGTGGCAAGCATGTCGAGCGCCGCTTCGGCTGGGACTGCCACGGCCTCCCCATCGAGGCGCTCGCCCAGGAGGCCCTCGGCGTCTCCGGCGCCTACGGGATCCGCGAACACGGCGTCGCCGCGTTCAACGAAACCTGCCGCTCCATGGTCATGCGCTACGTCGGCGAATGGCGCCGTACCGTGACGCGCATGGGCCGCTGGGTCGACTTCGACCACGACTACAAGACGATGGACCGCGACTTCATGGAGACCATCTGGTGGGTCTTCAAGCAGCTCTGGGAGCAGGGACGCGTCTACAAGTCCTACCGCATCATGCCTTATTCCTGGAAGCTCAACACGCCGCTCTCTAATTTCGAAGCCGGCAGCAACTACAAGGACGTCCAGGACCCCGCCGTCACCCTCCGCGTCAAGGTCCGTACCGGCGCGCCCGCCGCCTGGGGCGACGCCTACCTGCTCATCTGGACGACCACGCCGTGGACGCTCCCAGAAAACCTCGCCATCTGCGCCGGCCCCCGCATCCCCTACGTCGCCGTGCGCGACAAGGCCCAGGGCGTCGTCTACGTCATGGCCGAGGCCCGCCTCGCCGCAGTCTACAAGAAGGCCGAAGACTACGAGATCGTCGCCACGATGACCGGCGCCGACCTCCTCGGCTGGACCTACGAACCGCTCTTCCCCTACTTTCAGGACACGCCCGACGCCTTCCGCGTGCTCAACGGCG
>CAYVJM010000341.1:0-2418 GCA_964451695.1 uncultured Lentisphaerales bacterium
TCAATTACGCGGTGAGCCTGTTGCACCGCGACAGGCCGGACGAGGCCGAGCCCCTGCTGCGCGACTTGGCACGGGATCATCCCGACTACATCTTCGCGCACGCCACTCTGCTGAATATCTATTGCCTGGATGGTCGGTTGGATGAGGCCAGGGAGTTGGCGCTGACGGGGACTCTGCCGGCCGAAACGCATCCCGACGCGATGGCGGCCTGGTATCTGGCCCTGTTCAACTACTACGGGCAGGTGGACAATGACGAGATGGCCGACGAATACCTGGAACTCGCCAGGAAAATCAACCCCGACAACCCGATTGTGAAACGGCTGCTCGGCTAGGTCGCGCGGAGGCGCGGGGGCTCCGGGGTCAGGGGCTCCGGGGTCAGCCCTGAAAATAGCAAATACGCACATATCAGATGCCGTTGCCATGTGGTCCGCGATCACCGCGACACCTCCGCACATGCGACGCGTCGCACGAGATCTGCCGTGTCCGGTTCGACACGGCAGCGATCCTTGACCTGGCGAACCAGATAGCTGACCGCCGACCCGGTGCTCAGACCCAGTTCCGCTGCGGCAGCCCTTTCTGTCAGCCCGCAGCGCCGCATTAGCGCCAACGCCACGATGCCCCGGTCGCGCCCGTCACGCCGGCGAAGGCGGATATCCGAGGGCCGCAAGCCCAGCACGCCGCAGACCTCCGCCAGCACACCTGGCGTCTTCTCGATCGCCCGGACGTGCCGCAATGAGACGTCCTCCCGTCGCACACGCCCCCTCTCTTCGTGCTCGCGCAGCATGCGTTCCCGGAACTCCTGTGGCCCCAGTGCCAGGGACGACTGCTCCAGTTCCTCCCTGAAAGCCTCGTCCGGCCGCCGCAGACCGTCCTCGACATACCGGCGATACCGCGCCTCCGGTTTGCCCGCTCCCGGCATCATCGCCAGCAGCGGTTCGCGAATCAGCCACGGCGGCACAGGCGCCAGTCCAATGAAAGCCCGATAACTGCTCCACTCATACGCCCGCAACGCGTCCCGCCGTGCGGCAAACGGTCTCTCCTTCCACGCGCGCATCATCACGGGATTTAAGTGAATGTACCGGCTCAGCCGCAACAGGTAGGCGTCGCCTGATACAACCGTCGAGCCGAACCGGCCCTGCATGACGTGCCCGCTCGTTTCGTGCCGCAGGTTGTAGTACACGGTGTATCCCGTCAGCACGCTGGCCATGAACGCGCTCACGTTCGCCGCCGGAGTCTCCAGCAGCAGGTGCCCGTGGTTGGGCATCCAGCAGTATTCGTAGACGCGCACGCCGAAGTCTTCGGCACTTTCCCCCACCCGCTCCGTCAGACGCTCCCGGTCCCGGTCATCACCGAAGATCGCCTGCCGCGCGTTCCCTCGGAACGTCACATGGTAGATCGCTCCCGCATACTGTATTCGCAGCTTGCGCGCCATGCCCGATAACTTACCTCAGCCGCCTACCCCCGTCAACACTATTTGCTATTTTCAGGGCTGACCCCGGAGCCCTCCTATTTGCTATTTTCAGGGCTGACCCCGGAGCCCTCTTGTTGAAGGCCAGGTGTCCGAGCGCAATCACGTTGACGCCATCCTGGCGCGTATAGCTCGTGTTTCCAGCTGTGATGACGTTCAGCGATGTCAGTTCGTCGCGTCGCTGTTCGGAAAGCTTGTCGCGCAGTTTCATCAGACTCCGAGCGCCTTCTTCGATCAAGCGATCTCCGCCTAATTTGACCTCAAATCCCGCCCATTTTCCATCGTGCAACTCTACGATGGCATCGACTTCAAGTCCCGTTTCATCCCGATAGAAAGCAACCTCGCCATCCAATGCGTCGGCATAGATTCTCAAATCGCGAATGCAAAGCGACTCGAAGAAAAAGCCAAGCGTTTTCGGTTCGGATAGCAGCCGCGCGGAATCGATTCCCAACGCCGCAGCGGCCAAAGATGGGTCTACGAAATGCCATTTTGGACTGACCCGCTGCCGGACCTTCGATCGAATGTGCGTATTCCAGGCGGGCAACTCCTCCAGAATGAAGATCCGTGCCAGGCTATCGAGATATTTGCGGATCGTTGGCGTCGATAAGTCGAGGTCGTTTTTCAGGCTTTCTCCCGCGATCTGCGCTTCCTTCGTGAGGTTCCGAATGGAGGTTTCCGTGGAGAGATTTCTCGCCAGCGCCCGAAGAAGCGCCTTGACTCTCTCGCGATCCGTGCGCTTGCCGATATCGACGCGAGCGGTATCTTCCAGGTAACTTCGAAGGTATGTGGAGGCTCTTTTCTCCTCCAGATCTAGAACAAACGGCCAACCACCCTTGATCATCCATTCGGCCTGTTTGCGAACGTCGATTCCGCCGATTCCCGCAACCTTCGTTCCCTTCGAAAACAAGTCGCAAAAATTAACGTGTCCCGTCGATTGCCCTGCTTCCGCC
>CAYVJM010000342.1:0-2406 GCA_964451695.1 uncultured Lentisphaerales bacterium
CACAACCGCGGCGAGCGGGCCAAGGTCGAGCTGCAGATCCGCCGCCAGGCGCAGCAGACGCGCCAGCAGGCGCTTGACCTTCTGCGGGAGAAGTTCGAGGCGTCCGAGGCCCGCCTCGCGGCCGCCCGCGACGCCGTCAACCGGCTCAACCAGTCCGGCGGCCTCACGCCCGAGGCCCGCGCGGAGATCGAGAAAGCTATGGGGCTGCTGTAATGAACCACAAGTGCGACATCGCCTATGAGCGCGGCACCGCCGTGCGCCCGGCCTACGTTGGGCAGAAGAAGACGTTCTTCGGCGCGTGCGGCATTTTCCCGAAGCCACTTCCGGACGGCACCGAGCCTTTCTTCCTCGGCTATCAGCAGGCCTGGTCGAACGACGGGCACGACATGCTGCTCGCCGAGAAGTCGCGCCAGATCGGCTGGACCTGGACAAGCTCCCACGGCATCGCCCGCCGCCACGCCCTCGCGGATTATTCGCTCGACACCTGGGGCACATCTCGCGATGACCTCCAAGCCATGCTCGCCGTCGAGGACTGCAAGACGTTCGCGAAGATCCTGCACGCCGGCGCGGAGGATCTCGGCCGCCGCGTCATCGATGACAAGGGCAACTCGTCGCATGTGCTCTCCTGGGCAAACGGGACCAAGTACTATTCGCTCAGCTCGAACCCGGACGCGCAGGCCGGCAAGCGCGGCAACCGCATCGGCGACGAGTTCGCCCTCAATCCAGAGAACCGCAAGCTCTACGCCATCATGGAGCCGGGCGTCACCTGGGGCGGCTTCATCTGGCTCTTCTCGACCCACCGCGGCTCCGCGAACTATTTTAACCAGATCCTCCTGGAGGCCCGCGAGAAGTCCAACCCAAAGGCCTGGCACGTCTACCGCGTCACGCTCCAGGACGCGCTGGAGTGCGGCTTCCTCTACAAGCTCCAGAGCAAACTCCCTCCCGGCGACCGCCGCCAGGCGATGGACGAGCAGGCCTATTTCGATTTCGTCAAAAACAAGGCCGCCGACGAGGAGACCTTCCGGCAGGAATACATGTGCGTCCCTTCTGACGACGCCAGCGCCTTCCTCTCGTATGAGCTCCTCGACGGCGCGAAGTACGCCCCCGGCGTCCAGTGGGAGACGGACCTCGCGCAGTGCCAGGGCGAGCTTTACCTCGGCGTGGACGTGGGCCGCGTCCATGACCTCACGGTCTTCTGGCTCATCGAGTCATACGGCGGCACCGACTTCACCCGCCGCGTCCTGACGCTTCAGAACAAGACTTTCGACGAGCAGGAGGAGGTCTTTTACTCGCTGCTTGAGCTCCCTAACATGCGCCGCGCCTGCGTCGACCAGACGGGCATAGGCCGCCAGTTCGCCGAACGCGCCGGCAAGCGCTATGGCCGCAAGGTCGAAGGCGTCACCTTCACGGCTCCCGTCAAGGAGTCGCTTGCGTATCCGCTCAAGGCGGGCCTCGAAGACCGCACCTTCAAGCTCCCTGACGATCCGAAGATCATGTCCGCTTTCCGTTCGATCCGCAAGGAGACCACCAGCGCCGGCAACATCCGCTTCGCGGGCGACCGCGGCGTCAACGGCCACGCCGACGAGTTCTGGGCTGCCGCCCTTTCCAGGCACGCCAAGAGCCGCCCTTCCGCCTCCGGCGACTTCGAGGCCGTCTCCGTAGAGGGCTTCAACACCGACTCCAGGAGGATCGCCTAACCCATGGCCGCTAAGGCAAAGATCAAGACAGCGTCCTCGGTAGGATCCCAGACCGTCGCGGTCGAGTGCGAGAGCCGCTTCTCCTACCTGCGCGGCCTCACGCCCGAGCTGCTCGTCTACTACATCGAGGCCTACGAGGCCGGCGACTTCCGCGAGCTCTGCCGCGTCATGCGCGCCATGGAGCGCCGCGACGACATCTGGAAGGTCTCCGCCGCCAAGGCCCGCAAGGACGTCTCGCGCCGCAAGTGGGAGTGCGTCCCCCTCGAGGGCTACGAGGATGACCCCGACGCCGCCGCCCAGGCGGACACGCTCAAAGCCTTCTACGCCTCGCTGCGCTCGGTGGACTGCACCTGCCGCAACGTCTCGTCCGGCGTGCGCGGCCTCGTCTCCGGCCTCATGCACGCCTACAACGACGGCTTCGCGGTCTTCGAGCCGGTCTTCGAGCCGCAGCGCGACGGCTCGCTGCCCGCCACGCTCACGCGCTGCCCCCTCGACTGGTTCGCCCTGCGCGGCGGGCGCATGGTCTACGCCGCGGACGGCGGCGCCGAGCGCGCCCTCGAGCCCGGCGGCTGGATCGTCTGCCAGGGCGACGGCGTCGGCGTGGCGTGCGCCGTCATCAAGATGGTCAAAACCATCGCCCTCGGCGACTGGCTCGTCTACTCCGGCCGCTGCGGCCATCCCGGCATCCACGGCAAGACCAGCGCCCAGA
>CAYVJM010000343.1:0-2390 GCA_964451695.1 uncultured Lentisphaerales bacterium
AGCGGTTCGCGATGCGGAACTTGCCCTTCGCCGCGTCGACGGCCTCGACGAGGACGGGCTCGTGGACCTTCTTCATCTCGGCCATCGCGGGAGAGGGCGTGCGGTCGGGCTTGACGAGGCCGTCGCAGACGAAGTTGGAGTCGTTGGGGTGGTCGTCGAAGTCGCCGCCGTAGGCATAGTAGGCGCGACCGTCCTCGGCGGTCTTCGGAATGCCGTGATCGCACCACTCCCAGACGAAGGCGCCGCAGCAGCGGGGGTTGCCGCGAATCGCCTCCCAATACTCCTTGACGCCGCCGGGGCCGTTGCCCATGGCGTGGACGTATTCGCAGAGCACGAAGGGCATCTTGCCGTAGCGCTCCGGCGTAAGCGGCACGTCCTGACCTTGGAGGAAGTTGAAGCCCTTCTTCTCGAGCTTCGCCTCGCCGATCTCGACGACTTCCTGCTGCCCGGCGTACATGCGGCTGTAGACGTCGGCGACCTGGCAGGCGTAGTCGCCTTCGTAGTGGATGGGCCGTCCGGGGTCGAGGGCCTTCGCGGCGTCGCGCATCTTGATGTGGTTGACGCCGAGGCCGGATTCGTTGCCGAGGGACCAGAGGATGACGGAGGGGTGGTTGCGGTCGCGCAGGACCATCCGGCGCATGCGGTCGACGAGCTGCTCCTCCCAGGCGGGGTCGTTGGCGGGGTTGCCGGTCCAGTGGGCCCAGTCGCCCATGCCGAAGCCGTGCGTCTCGAGGTCGCACTCGTCGATCAGGTAGATGCCGTACCGGTCGCAGAGATCATACCAGCGCGGATCGTTGGGATAATGGCTCGTGCGCACGGCGTTGAAGTTATGGCGCTTGAGCAGGAGGATGTCCTCGATCATGCTCTCCAGCGGCACGGCGCGGCCGAACAGCGGGTGGGACTCGTGGCGGTTGCTGCCCTTGAAGATCACGCGGCGACCATTGACCTTGAGGACGCCGTCGACGATCTCCACCTGCCGGAAGCCGACGTTGACCGGCGCGGCCATCGCGGCGCCCTTGCCGGCGTCTGCGCTGACGACGAGACGGTAGAGATACGGATCCTCGGCGGACCAGTGGCGCGGCTTCTTGACGTCGGCCTTGAGCGCGAGCACCGCCTCGCCGCCGGCCTTCACCGCGGCCTCGCCCTCGAGGACGGCCACGGCGTCGCCGGCCGCGTCGAAGAGCTCGGCGCGGACCTTGACTGCCTTCGCGGGGGTCTTGCCGGCATTGACGAGCTTGACGTCGACGGCGAACACGGCGTCCTTGAACTTCTTGTCGAACGTCGTCGTCGCGGCGACGTCGTCGATGCGCACGGCGGGCGTGGCGATGACGGAGACGTCGCGGAAGAGGCCGGAGAGCCACCACATGTCCTGGTCTTCGGCGTAGGAGCCGGCGGACCACTGCCAGACGCGCACGGCGAGGACGTTGCGGCCGCCGAAGACGGCGAACGCGGTCACGTCGAATTCGGAGGGCAGGCGCGAGCCCATCGCCATGCCGACGTACTGCCCGTTCAGGTAGCACTCGTAGCAGGAGTCGACGCCGTCGAAGCGCAGGCGGATCGTGCGGCCCTCCCAGGCGGCCGGCAGGTCGAAGTCCTTGCGGTACGTGCCGGTGGGGTTCTCGTCGGGGACGTAGGGCGGATTGACGTTGAAGGGGTACTGGACGTTGGTGTACCAGGGCTTGCCGTAGCCGAGCATCTGCCACATCGAGGGCACGGGGATCGAATCCCACTCGGTATCGTCGTGGTCGATCTCGAAGTAGTCGGCGGGGGCGTTCTCGGGCCGCTCGGCAAAGCAGAACTGCCATTCGCCGCCGAGGACGCGGACGAGGGACGAGTCGCCAGGCTGCGCCCATTTGGCGGAGGCGGCGTCCTCGAACGGCGTGAACCACGCGCGCGGGGCCAGGCGGTTGACGGCGAAATGCTTCGGATCTTCCCAGGTGTGCATGACGATGTTCTCTCTGTCGAAGTTGGAGCGGCCTCGTGCCGCCGTTGAATCCCGGAAAGTATCGCAGATCGCCCGTGCTTTGTCCATCCCTGCGCGAGCCAGACGTACTTTGTCGCGGGGGAAGTGCGTGAGTGCGTGAGCGCGTGAGTTTGGACTACGAATTTCCAGTTTCCAGTTTCCCTTCTCGTCCTTCCGGTTGGGAGCACTCAACAGAAGGGCGAGAAGGACAAGAAGCCCGCGAGGCAAGGGTTCGGGGGGGGGGCTTTCTGATCGGACTGATCCGACCGATCAGACTGATCCACTGGCGACTGCGACGGGTACTCGGTCATGGGGATGGGCGCCCTTTTCATGCCACGCCCGGGAACCGGCAGATTTCCATGGGCGGTTGAAGGGCGCATCTCCGTTTTGCTCCCCGATCCGTCCATGGCAATGAGCGGACGTACTT
>CAYVJM010000344.1:0-2370 GCA_964451695.1 uncultured Lentisphaerales bacterium
CCAGGTGCAGTCGGCGGGGTCCTCCGCGCCCTCGACGGTCTCGAGGGCGTAGAGGCGCCGGCCTTCGGCGCGCACTGCGGCGATGGCGTCCTGGACGCGGTCGAAGGCGCGCCAGGGGACGAGGCGCTCCGCGCCCAGCGCGGCGCGCGCGACGTGCGGATGCTCCGGCGTGGCGGTGTATCCACACAGCCACAGCGCCTCGGCGCCGAAGAACTCGGCGGTGCGGAAGAGACCGCCCGTGTTGACGGCGGAGCGGATGTTGTCGGCGACGACGACGAGGGGCAGACGCGGCGCGGCGGCGGCGGGGCGGTCTTCGCAGCGCAGCCCGAGGTCCGCGTCGGCGAGACGCTCGCGCGCGGCGACGCGCTCGATGGGGACGAGGGCGCAGAGGAGCTGGCGGTCCGAGAGGCCGGGCACGAGAAGTCGGGCGAGAGCGCGCAGGCGGTCCACACCGGAGGATTCGAAAAAAGCGCGCGCCTCGCCGACCCGGCCGGCGCGGCCGGGGTCGGCCTCGGGAAGCGCGGCGATGGCGCGCAGGAGGCGCAGCGCCGTCTTCCACTGGGACAGGGCTTCCGGGGGAGGGGACATGACGGAATTGACGCGCCGCGGCGGGCGCGAATCGAGACGCTGGGGCGGGAGCTAGGAAACGGGGTCGCCGGGGTGGGCGTCGCCGGCGGGGGAGACGACGCGGAGCTTGTCGTGGTCGAAGCCGGCGGAGAGGACCATGCCCTCGGAGATGCCGAAGCGCATCTTGCGGGGCTTGAGGTTGGCGACGATGACGACGAGGGCTCCGTCGAGGGCGGCGGGATCGGGGTAGGCCGCGCGGATGCCGGAGAAGATCGTGCGCTTGCCGAACGGACCGAGGTCGATGGCGAGGCGCACGAGCTTGTCCGAGCCCTCGACGGGCTCGGCCTTCTCGACGCGGGCGACGCGCAGATCGATGTCGCCGAAGGCGGCGATGTCGATCTCGCCTTTCAACGGCGGCGCGGGCTTCTCGATAGCCTGCTTGTCGGCGGGCGGGGCGACGCGCGACTTCTCGACCATGGCGGCGACCTGCTCGGGGAGAACGCGCACGGCGAGGTACTCGTAGGGGGCGATGGCGCGGTTCTCGAGCGTGGCGTCGAGCGATTCCCAGGTGTAGGGTTCTTCGCCGAAGAGCCGGGCGACCTTCTCCGCGTAGCGCGGCAGCACGGGCTGGAGGTAGATCGCGAGGAGCCGGAAGAGGTTGAGGACGGTGGTCAGCGTCCGGCGCGTTGTCTCGGGATCCGTCTTGACGGTCTTCCAAGGCTGGGCGGCGTCGAAGTACTCGTTGGCCATGTCGGCGAGGTGGCAGACTTCGACGGGCACCTGGGAGAAGCGGCGCGCCTCGTAGTGGCCGGCGATTGTCTCGGCGCGTTCGCGGAAGGCCACGAGGAGGGCGCGGCCCTTGTCGTCCATTTCGCCCATGCGCCCGTCGAGGCTCTTGTGGAGCATCTGGGCGCCTCGGGAGGCCAGGTTGGTGATCTTGCCGACGAGGTCGCTGTTGACGCGCAGGGCGAAGTCGTCGAGGTTGAGGTCGACGTCGTCGGTCGTATTGTTGATCTTGCAGGCGTAGTAGTAGCGCAGGCAGGCGGGGTCGAGGTGTTCGAGATAGGTGCGTGCGTTGATGAACGTGCCGCGGGATTTGCTCATCTTCTCGCCGTTGACGGTGAGGAAGCCGTGGACGAAGACCTGGTCCGGGCCCTTGAAGTCCGAGGCGTGGAGCATGGCGGGCCAGAAGAGGCAGTGGAAGCGGACGATGTCCTTGCCGATGAAGTGGTAGAGCTCGGCGTCGGGGTTGTTCCACCAGCGTTCGAACTTCTCGCCGCGCTTGAGGCACCAGTTGAGCAGCGAGGCCATGTAGCCGACGGGGGCGTCGAGCCAGACGTAGAAGAACTTGCCGGGGTGGTCGGGGATCTCGAAGCCGAAGTAGGGAGCGTCGCGCGAGATGTCCCAGGGGAGGAGCTTGACGTCGGGGGCGAACCATTCGAGGAGCTTGTTGGCGACGTCGGGGGCGACGTGGGTCTGGAGCCAGGCGGGGAGGTAGTTGCGGAACATCTCCAGATTGAAGAAGATGTGCTCGCTGTTGCGGGTCTCGGGCTTGGCCTGGCCGCAGACGGCGCAGCGCGCGTCCTTCATGTCCGCGGGAGCGTACGTGGCGCCGCACTTTTCGCAGGAGTCGCCGTACTGGTCCTCGGCTCCGCACGAAGGGCACGTGCCCCGGACGAAGCGGTCGGGGAGGAACATCTTGTCGTGCGGGCAGTAGAGCTGCGGCACGTCCTTGAAGAATACGGCGTTGTTCTTCTCGAGGCGCTTGAAGATGGTGGCGCAGAAGTCGCGGTTCTCGGGCGA
>CAYVJM010000345.1:0-2363 GCA_964451695.1 uncultured Lentisphaerales bacterium
CCGGCATGCTCGCCGCCAAGTCCGCGCCGCGACGCGCTCGGCGGGCGGCGGCGGGGCCGCCCTGCCAAGCCGCGTCGTCCGGATGTCGCAAAAACAGCTTTCACGATGCTGCCGAAATATGCCATGATCTTGCCCATGGAAACCCTCGATTCAGGAATCACACGCTTCTCATTCGGAACCCCGGAACGGCAGACGCCGATCCGCGTGCTTGCATCGCTCGAAGATGCGTTTCAAAGCCGTCCGCTTCAATCCCAGCCGGACACGCGACCCCTGTTGTCCGATGCTTCGTTTACGGCGAAAGCCACGGCCCGGGGCTTCCGCATCTCTTTTGCCATGGCCGACGATGAAGACCTCTACGGCCTCGGCCTGCAATTGAAGTCGTTCAACCAGCGGGGCCTGAAAAAGACGCTCCGCGTGAACAGCGATCCGGTCGCCGACACCGGCGACAGCCATGCGCCCGTGCCGTTCTTCCTGTCAACCCGCGGATACGGTCTCTTCGTCGATACGAACCGCTATGTCACCTTCTATTTCGGGACGCATGAATTCGTCGAACGCGGGGCGCCTTCCTCCGGAAACGGCGGCGACGACTGCGGGCAGCCTGCGGATTCAACCGACGGCCTCTACAAGCAGCGGGCGATCGCGGCGCGAAGGATCGTGATCGACATCCCCGCCTGCGACGGCGCCGACCTTTATCTTTTCGACGGGCCTTCCATGAAGGAGGCCCTCGCCCGCTACAATCGCTTTTTCGGCGGTGGAGCCATGCCGCCGCTCTGGGGACTGCGGAACTGGTATCGCGCGAAGACGGACGCCCCGGCCGACAGGGTGGTGGAGCTCATGGATTATTTTACCGCCCGGGATATCCCGATCGACGTGATCGGTCTCGAACCGGGATGGCAGACGAAGGCCTATTCCTGTTCGTATGTCTGGAACCCCGCGTTGTTTCCCGATCCCCGACAATTTCTGAGCGCGGCTGCGAAGCGTGGCTATCACACCAATCTCTGGGAACATGCCTACGTCCATCCCGACTCGCCGATCCACGACGCGCTTCTCCCGGTTGCCGGCGATACGCGCGTCTGGCACGGACTCGTTCCCGATTTCTCGTGCAAACAGGCCCGCGATGTGTTCGCTCGCCACCACCAAACGGAGTTCGTCGACAACGGCGTCTCGGGGTTCAAGCTCGACGAATGCGACAACTCGGACTACATCGCCTCGCCGTGGGCGTTCCCGGAAACAAGCGAATTCCCCGGCGGCATGGACGGCGAGCAGATGCACTCCGAATTCGGATTGCTGTACCAGCATACGGTGCTGCGCACCTTCCGAGAACGGAACCAGCGGACGTATTCGCTCGTGCGTTCGTCCCATGCCGGGGCCTCTCCGTATCCCTTCGTCTTGTACAGCGATCTCTACAACCACAAGGACTTCATCCGCGGCACGGTGAACGCGGGGTTCAGCGGACTGCTCTGGACGCCGGAGCTGCGCGATGCGAAGTCGGAGGCCGACCTGCTGCGACGCTTGCAGACGGTGGTCTTCTCGCCGCTGTCGCTCATCAACGCCTGGTATTTGAAAAATCCGCCGTGGCTCCAGATCAACTGCGGCAAGAACAATGCGGACGAGTTCATGGAAGGCCGCGACGCACTCGAAGCGCAATGCCGGGACATCCTCAAGTTGCGCGAGGCCTTCGTCCCCTATCTCTACGCGGCCTTCCGGAAATATGCCACCGAGGGCATCCCGCCGTTCCGCGCACTGGTTCTGGACTATCCCGAGGACAAGAACACGCACGGCCTCGACCTCCAGTATCTGATGGGCGACGACGTCCTCGTGGCGCCGCTCACGGCGGAGGAGACGGAGCGGAGCGTCTACCTGCCTGCGGGAATCTGGTACTCGTTCTGGGACAAGACGCGCTATGAAGGCGGGCGCAGCTATGCGATCTCAACGCCCCTTGGGCAGATCCCGCTTTTCGTCAAAGCCGGGACCACGCTCCCCCTTGCGCTCTCGATCGAACACGAGGATGACGGGTATGTCATTCCGCTTGCGGTGACGTTCTATGGTCCGTCGTGCCGCGACGCCGCGCTATTCGAGGACGACGGCGTCTCGTACGATTTCGAAGACGGCGCGTTCAACCTCGTCTCCATCCGCGACACGCAGGCGCCCGAAGGCGCCCTCGTCCGCCAAGGAACATTCCCGAAACAGACCTATCGCGTTGCGCAATGGGAACGCGTTGACTAGATCATTCCGCTACGGCATCGTGATGCGCAGCGTACGGCCGGTCTTCGGGAGATCGGTCGCCTGGGGCCGTTGTCCGCCGACAGTGATCGCGTAGTTGCCGAGGAATCCCCGCACGCGCGCATGCCCGTCGGCCCCGG
>CAYVJM010000346.1:0-2353 GCA_964451695.1 uncultured Lentisphaerales bacterium
GAAATAGCCATGCCGATCATCAGCAAAGTCGGGTCGAAAAGCTGGGGCGTCCGCCTGCTCTGCCTGGGCATGTACGCGTTGCTGATCGCGGGCGGGATCACCATGGTGTACCCGTTCCTGCTCATGCTCGCGGGCTCGGTCAAGAGCGAGGCGGACGCCTTCCTCATCACCCCCTACCCCGAGTTCTGGCGCAGCGACGCCGTGCTGTTCCAGAAATATGCGGAATCCAAGCACAACGCCTCGCTCGACGAGTGCCGGCTCGCGTGGAACCAGCCCGTTCCGAACTGGCGCCACGTGACGGCGACACCCGCACTGGAGCCGGTCGTCGTCGCCGATTTTCGCGCCTGGCGCAAAACGGACGAGGCGCTGACCATGAGCGTGCTCGGCCACACGGGCGGCGCACGGCTGCTGCCGAAAAACGCCCGAGAATTTCGAGCGCGCCTGACCCGGGAGTTCGACGGCGACATCGAGGCCTACCGGCGCATGAGCGGAACGCTCGTGTCCGGATGGTCGGCCGTCGCGCCGCCGCCCCAGCGAATAGGTCGCTACGCCAACGACGCCGTTTCCACCGAAATCCGCCAGCGGTTCGCGGACTTCAAGGCGGCGGCAACGAGGAGCGACTTGTATTTCCTCAATCCCGAAGGCCAGTTCGTCCAAGGCTGGTTGAGCAAGAAATACGGCAACAGCATCGAAGCCCTCAACGCGGCGCACGGCACGAAATACGCCGGTTTCGAGGAAGTCCGCCTCGCGCCCCGCGCCCCGGCTGCGGGCTCCGCACGAAGCGACTGGTCGGCATTTGTACGGAGGGTCTTGTACCTCGACTGCATCCGGCTCGCGGATTCCGCGCGCGAGGCCTGGCCGGCGTTTCTGGCCGCCCGGCACCGGCGCATCGAGGCCTACAACGCCGTTCATGGAACAAGCCACGCCTCGTTCAACGCGATTCCCTTCGTCACCCGTCTCGACGAGAATCCGTCGCTGCGGGTGGAGTGGGAGGCGTTCGTCCGAGACGATCAGGCGTGCCGGGACGACTGGCTGGAGATCGACGGACCCTACGAACGTTTCCTCGCCTTCCGCGCGGCCTTGGGCCGATCCGCCGAGACGGTGGCGGCGACGCCGCCCCTGGGCGTCGTCGCCGCCGGCGTGGATCATGCGGACTGCCTGGCGGACTGCCACGGTCTTCGCCTCGAATTCACGACGCGCAACTACAAGCACGTCGCCGAATACATCGCAATGCATGGAAACGGGATCGTCAACACGTTGGTCTACTGCGCGCTGGCCATCCTGACGTCGCTTCTCGTGAACCCCCTCGCGGCGTATGCGCTGAGCCGCTTCAAGCTTCCGGGGACGTACAAGATCCTGCTGTTCTGCATGGCGACGATGGCGTTCCCCGGCGAAGTGTCGATGATTCCTTCGTTCATCCTGATGAAGCGGTTCCCGCTCTGGCCGCTGCTCGGCGCCGTGGTCGCGATGATCGCGGCGTTTCTCCTGCTCGAGCAGATCGCCCCGCGATGGAGGGAATCGCGGCGGGCGCTGCTCGCGATGATCGTGGCGATCGTGGCGGGCGCGGTCCTGGTCCCCGCCATGCTGGGACCGGGACGCACCACGGTGAGCCTGCTCAACACCTACGCGGCGCTGATCCTGCCGGGAGCCGCGAACGGATACTTCATCTTCCTGCTCAAGGGTTTCTTCGATTCGATGCCACGGGAGCTGTATGAGGCCGCCGACCTCGACGGCGCGGGCGAATGGACGAAGTTCTGGTCGCTGACGATGAGCCTCTCGAAGCCGATTCTCGCCGTGATCGCCCTCGGTGCCTTCACATCGGCCTACAGCGCATTCATGATGGCGCTGATCATCATCCCGGACGAGCGGATGTGGACGTTGATGGTCTGGATCTTCCAGCTCCAGAGCCAGTCCCACGGCGCGGTCGTCTATGCCTCGCTGGTGATCGCTGCGATCCCGACCTTCCTGATCTTCGCCTTCTGCCAGAACACCATCATCAAAGGCATCGTTGTGCCGACGGAGAAGTAGGGCGCTCAACCCGCAACGTGGAGCAACACAATGTCCAAAGTCTGTCTGGAGCATGTACGCAAAGTTTACAATGACAACGGCTTCGTTGCTGTCGAGGACTTCTCCCTCGAAATCGAGGACGGCGAGTTTCTCGTCCTCGTCGGCCCATCGGGCTGCGGCAAGTCGACGACGCTGCGCATGGTCGCCGGGCTGGAGGAGATTTCCGCTGGGACGATCTCGATCGACGGGCGTGTCGTCAACGACGTCCCGCCGAAGGATCGCGACATCGCCATGGTGTTCCAGAACTACGCCCTGTATCCGCACATGACCGTCTTCGACAACATGG
>CAYVJM010000347.1:0-2347 GCA_964451695.1 uncultured Lentisphaerales bacterium
AAGATGCCCTCCTCGACTTCGCCGTTACGCCCCGTGTTGAGGATCTGCTGCAGGTCGTCGCACATCTCCAGGCAGTAGTCGCCCATGCGCAGAATCTCCTTCTTGGCCTGCTCCAGGGCGATGGGCGCCTGGTTGAGCAGGCGCTTGTCCAGGAACTTGGGCCTGTAGGCTTCGCTCTTCGCCTCGCTCTTGCGGACGGGGATGAGCAGCGTGACGAAGGCGGCGAGGGCCTTCATGAAGGGGAAGAGGATGATCGTGCAGCTCACGTTGAAGAGGGTGTGGACGCAAGCGATCGCCACCGTGAAGTCCTTCAAGGCGAGGACGCCGGTCGGGTTGCGGGTGATCAACAAGGCCGCCTTCTCGGTGAAGGCGACGAAAGGCGTGTGCACGAGCGTGACGCAGAGCACGCCGAAGACGTTGAACAGCGTGTGCGCCAGGCTCGCGCGGATCGCCGCGCGGGACGCGCCGATGCAGGCCAGGGCGGCCGTGATCGTGGTGCCGATGTTGGAGCCCAGCACGATGGCCACGGAGGTCGGAAAGTCCAGCACCCCGTTGACCGCGAGGCTCATGACGATGACGATCACCGCGGCGGAGGACTGGACGATCGCGGTGACGACCGTGCCCACCAGGACGGACTTGATGAACCCCGCCGTGCTGCCGGCCTCGAAGAGCGCCAGCGCGTTGCGAAGGGACGGGGTTTCCTGGAGCGGCTTGAACCCGTCCGACATCAGCTCCATGCCGAAGAAGAGCATGCCCAGCCCCAGGACCGCCATGCCGATGAAGCGCGTGCGCTCCTTCCTGGCGAACAAATAGACCATCGCCGAGACGCCGATGATCAGCGCGCCGTACTTCGAGACCGCGGGCAGCGTCAGAATCCAGAGCGACAGCGTCGTGCCGATGTTCGCCCCGAAGATGACGCCGATCGCCTGCATGAGCGTCATCAGACCGCTGTTGACGAAGCCGACGACCATGACGGTGGTGGCCGAGCTGGACTGGATGACGCAGGTGACGCCAATGCCCACGAGGATGCCGATGAGCCGTTTATCGGTGACGGCGTGGATCAGCCGAATGAGCTTGCTTCCCGCAATGGCCTGCATGCCGTCCGAGAGCAGTTTCATCCCGAGGAGAAAGATGCCGAGTCCCCCGAGGACGGTCTGGGCCATTTCCGCAACCTGTGGTGTCATGTGTTTCCTGTCTCGCCAAATGCTTGACTCTGTCTTTTTTTCCTGCGGATTCTACCGAAAACGATCCCGGAAGTCCACCGCGCAGTTGGCCGGGAATCCCACGGGGCGCGCTACGAGAGCCGCGCCTTGAAGTCCTCGTAGCCGAAGCGCCGGATGGTGCGCGTTCCGCCATCGCGCGTGTGCAGGACGATCGCCGGCAAGTTGATGCCGTTGAAGGTGTTGTTCTTCACCATCGTGTAGTGCGCCATGTCGGTGAAGACGAGCCGGTCTCCGGGCTTGAGGGGCGCGTCGAAGGAATACGCGCCGATGACGTCGCCCGCCAGGCAGGTCGGACCGCCGAGACGGTAGGTGAAGGGTTTCTCCCCTTCCCTTCCCGAGCCGATGATCATGGGCCGGTAGGGCATCTCCAGCACGTCCGGCATGTGGCACGCGGCGGAGGTATCGAGGATGGCGACGGGGATGTCGTAGTCGTTCACGTCGAGGACGGAGGCCACGAGGAACCCGGTGTTGAGCGCGACGGCTTCGCCCGGCTCGAGATAGACCTGCACGTTCCACTTCGCGCGAAACCGGTCGATGCAGGCGACGAGGCGGTCGACGTCGTAGTCCGGGCGCGTGATGTGGTGCCCGCCGCCGAAGTTGACCCACTTCATGCGGGGGATCAGATCCCCGAACTTCTCCTCGAAATGCGGCAGCGTCCGCTCCAGGACGTCGGAATTCTGCTCGCACATCGTGTGGAAGTGGAGGCCTTCGATCCCCTCCAATTCGCGTTCGTCGAGATGTTCGCGCCGAATGCCCAGACGGGAGCCGAGGGCGCAGGGATTGTACATCTCGACGGCGATTTCGGAATAGCCGGGGTTCACCCGCAGCCCGCAACCGATGGGCCGGCTCGAAGCGCGAACGGCGTCGCGGTATTTCCGCCACTGGTTCATCGAGTTGAAGACGATGTGGTCGCAGATCCTGAGAATCTCCGGAAAGTCGCGCGAATCGAAGGCGGGGTTGAAGATGTGCACCTCGCCGCCCATCTCCTCGCGCCCCAGCCGCGCCTCGAACAGCGAGCTGGCCGTGGTGCCGTTCAGGTACTTTCCGATCATCGGGTAGACGCTGAACATCGAGAAGCCCTTCTGCGCGAGCAGGATCTTGCAGCCCGTCCGCCGGATCACGGA
>CAYVJM010000348.1:0-2337 GCA_964451695.1 uncultured Lentisphaerales bacterium
CCCGCGCCGCGGTGGACGCCAACTGGATCTCCTACGCGCACCAGGTCGGCCAGACCGGCAAGACCGTCTGCCCCACCATCTACATCGCCTGCGGCATCAGCGGCTCCATCCAGCACCTCGCCGGCATGGGTTCCTCGGACATCATCGTCGCGATCAACAAGGATCCGGATGCCCCCATCTTCAAGCACGCCACCTACGGCATCGTCGGCGACGCGCTCAAGATCGTCCCGATGCTGACCGCCGCCTTCAAGAAGCGACTCGGCAAGTAGGCCCGCCATGGGCATGAAGCTGACCCCCGCGATCCTCGCGGCCATCCAGACCGGACGCGGCGCCGCCCGGCGCACCCCGCGCCTCCGCGTGCTCGGCATCGACGCCTCGTTGCGTTCAACCGGCCTCGGGATCGTGGAGTCGGCGGACGGCGCCCTGCGGATGATCGACTGCCGCCCCGTGAAGAACCGCCCCGGCACGCCGCTCTCGCAGTGCCTGCTCAACCTCGCCGAGACGCTCAAGACCTACCTCGTCGAATTCAAGCCCGACGAAGCGGCGATGGAGGGCGTCTTCTTCTGCAAGAACGCCCGCACGGCGCTGCTGCTCGGCCACGCCCGCGGCGTCCTGCTGGCGGTCTGCGCGGAGGCCGGCGTCCCCGTCTGCGAATACCCGCCCACGCGCGTCAAGCAGGCCGTCACCGGCACGGGCTCCGCCACGAAGGACCAGGTCCAGCGCATGATGATGCGCACCCTCGCCCTCCCCGGACTCCCTCAGGAGGACGCCGGCGACGCGCTGGCGATCGCCATCACCCACCTGCACGCCCGCAACGGCGTCGCTGTCCTCGCCCCGAAGACGCTCTGAGCCGGCCTACTGGTCGACGCGCTGATCGGAGCGATCCAGCGAGCGCCCGAACCGCGCCCAGCCCGAACCGACGCTCTGGACGGATTCGACCACCTTGCGCGCCGGACCCGCGCAGCCCGCGTCCGGCAGGGCGCCGCCGGCCAGCACGAAGAAGACGATCGCCGCGATCTGGAGCAGCAGGATCATCGGGATCCCCACGGTGAACGCCGGGTTGTCCGTGTTGTGCCGCTTGATCACCATCGCCGCCAACTGCCCGCAACCGCCGCCCAGCACCGCATTCCAGAGGAAGGACGACACCGGCCCGCGCCGGTTCGTCTTCTTGGACGCCGACTGGTCTCGCACGACCAGGAAAAAGCCGTAGAGGTTGATGAACAGCGCGTACAAGACCGCGGCCCCCAGGACGAGCCAACGCCGTGCGCCGGCGTCCATGCCGGGAGGCGCCACGGAGCCCCCGCTGAGCTGGGGCACCGGGCGCACGACGACGAAGGCGAGGTTGGTGCTCTCGGAACCGCTGTGCTTCAGCAACGTGGCCAGATCCCCAAACTCGCTCTGCCCTCGGTAGTCCCCGACGAAGCGGATATCGAGCTGGACGCACCCGCCGGCCTCGGGGTGGTGCGCAAGATCGCCGCCGTCCAGCTTGACAAGCTCCGCCGTGTTTGTCCCGCCCGCCACGACGCGGTTGAGATTGCCGCTGTAGAGGCAACGTCCGAATCCCGTCGGCCGGTGCCGCACGACGAGGGCGCCGTTGACCCGCACGTCCCAGTCCTCCGAACACGCGGTGGAGACCCGGTATCCCACCAGATCCTCCGCGCGCAGCCCGATGGAAGCGGCAAGCGCCAGCCCGACCGCGATCCCGATCCGCAGATGCTTCGCATTCATGCCAATCCCTCCACCGATGACCGTGGCTCCGGAACCTCCGCCCCAGACCACGCCCCCGGCAACAGAAAAGAACCATATTGCCGGGCAATAGTCAATGGATTTGTTCGTGGGGAAATTGGGGTCTTGTTTCAAGCGTGCCACCGCCGCCGCCGATGTGGTATCATTTGAATTCATCCACCCGCATGAATGACATCTTCATCACGCCGCACCTCAGGCTCCGCGAAACGGAGGGCAGCCGCTTCGACGACGGCAACGGCCCCGGCCTGCTCTCGCTGCTCAAGTCCGCCCAGGCCCACGAACCGCCGAGCCCCTCCATCGCCTATTTCCGCCGATTCGCCCGCGACTGCGCCGCACGCCTCTGCGCCGCCGGGGACGCCGATTCGCGCAGCCTCGCCGAGACGTTCCAGGCCATCCGCCCCTCGCTCGGCGAACTCGCCTTCAAGGTCCTCGAAGCCCCGCCGCTGACCGGCGGCGAGTACCTGACCGCGGAGTTCCTCCTGTCGCTGCTCCGTGAACTCGAAGCGGCGATCGAAGCCGCCTGCGCGGCGGCCGACGGCTCGCCCACGGACTTCCTCCGCTCCCTCGGCCCGAGCTGGAAGGACGTCGGCA
>CAYVJM010000349.1:0-2293 GCA_964451695.1 uncultured Lentisphaerales bacterium
CGTCCGACGGCACGGTCATCCTCTTCAACATCGACTTCGCGAAGCCCCACACCTTTGACTTGCACATCCTCGGCAAGACCGAGACCGTCACGCTCAAGCCGCACGAACTCAGACGTATCCCGAAAATGTGCCATTGCCGTTGTGCAACAGGAGAACATAGCTATGCAAGATCAGATTCATATGGCGGCTGTTGAGCCCTGGAATGAAGGCGTCCCGCGAATCCATGGCCCGGACATCTATGGAGCCTCGGCCCACAAGCCGTTCCTCTATGCCGTGCCCGCAACGGGGGAACGTCCGATGCGCTTCGCTGCGGAGGGATTGCCCGACGGACTGCGTGTGGATGCCGCGAGCGGGCACATCACGGGTTCGGCCGCGCAAGACGGCGAGTGCCGGGTGCTGGTGCGGGCGGAGAACCGGCACGGAAGGGCGGAAAAGGACCTCCGCATCGTCGTCGGCGAGGGGCTGGCGCTGACTCCGCCCATGGGATGGAACAGTTGGAATGCCTGGCGTCGCTGGGTGACCGACGACAAAATACACGCGGCGGCGGACGGCCTCGTCAACACCGGCCTTGCTGCCCGCGGTTACAGCTATGTCAACATTGATTCCTGCTGGCAGGGCGACCGCGGTGGCAGACACAACGCCATACAGCCCAACCGCAAGTTCCCCGACATGGGCGCGCTGGCCGGCTACCTCCATGCCCGCGGCTTGAAGTTCGGCATCTACTCGACCCCGTGGACGGTTCCCTGGGGCTGCAGCGAGCAGGAGGCGCGGGAGGAGTGGGGAGGAGGCCGGATGATCGGCTCCTCCTCGGGCGCCCCCGATCCGGACCACCTGCCCAGCAACATCTCAGGAAGACTGGCGGCCCCACATCGGTCCTGGTGCATGGCACGATCTGGACATGTTCGCTCTCGGCCCGCAGTTCGACACGCCCACGAGCAGCTGCCCCAACAAGCTGACGCCGGACGAGCAGATCACGCACATGACGGCGTGGGCGCTCTATCCGTCGCCGCTCATCCTGAGTTGCGATCTCGCCGCGCTGAATGATTTTGAGCTCCGCCTTTTCGGGAACGAGGAGGTGATCGCGGTCAACCAGGATCGGCTCGGCAAGCCGGCCGTACGCATCCATGAGCAGCGAGGCCAGTCTCTGGACAGCGACCGCCCTCAATTCAACAGACGGGCCTGGGCGCGTCCACTTGCCGACGGCAGCTTTGCGGTCGGCCTCTTCAATCTGGCGGACAGACCGGATGAGTTCCCCTTGGAACCCGGCCTGCTGGGGCTCTCCGGGAGCGTCGCGGTGCGCAATCTCTGGGAGCGCCGGGACGTGGGACGAGTCCACGGCCGGTTTTCGATGGCGGTACCGGCCCACGGGGCGCAACTGCTGAAGATACGGGCTTGAGCCTGGCCTGACGCCTCGCGTTGCTCCTTACCTCATACCCGTCTTGGCAGGGATCGGCAGCCTCGGTGGCGACCGCTATCTCATCCCCTATGTCTTCATGCTTCCACACCTCCGACCAAATATGCCACAGTTTGCCTGTCCCCATGGCTACGACGGGTTGGCCAAGCCAATGGATCGCCCAAGCGAGGCTCAGGACTGTTCCTGCCGCTACCTGGCGCTCCACCCCTGTCGCTAACCGATTTCAGTGATGATTGACAAAGGTGTGGCCATGACGTACGCTATGCCGTACGTAATGAAAGGGAAGAGCCATGACAAGCATCACAGCCACCGAAGCACGAAAGCAGTTGTACGGTCTTCTGGACGGCGTCGCCGACTCCCATGAGCCGGTGCAGATCGCCGGGAAACGGAATTCCGCCGTTCTGATTTCCGAGGAGGATTGGCGTGCTGTACAGGAGACCTTGCACCTGACAGGCGTTCCCGGCATGCGGGACTCTATTCTCAAGGGACTGAAGACTCCGGTCGATAAGTGCGCCAAGGAATTGGACTGGTGAGCTGGACATTGATCTATACGACGCAGGCCAAGCGCGACGCCAAAAAACTGACGCGCTCTGGGCTCAAGCCCCAGGCACAGAAGCTTCTTGAGCTCCTGTCCCAGAATCCATACCAGACCCCGCCGCCCTACGAGAAGCTCGTCGGAGAGCTTGCAGGGGCCTGTTCCCGTCGGAGCAACATTCAGCATCGACTCGTGTACCAAATTCTCGACGACATCAAGACCGTGAAGGTGATTCGGATGTGGACCTATTACGAATAGGATGGTGATCCAGGCGCGATTCATCATGGGTCAGAAGACCATCGAGTATCCACCACGGCCACAGGCTAAGAAACCAAAGAGGAAGA
>CAYVJM010000350.1:0-2290 GCA_964451695.1 uncultured Lentisphaerales bacterium
CTTGGAACGCCTCCAAAGGCACGGTCCGCTTCGGTTCCCCCGATGCAGGCAGCGCCAGTGCCACCTGGGCGATCGGCCACAACGGGGCTCGCCTCGATTTCGGAGGCGGAACGCTCCACCTGGGCGCGCTCAACTCGCTCTCGCAATACGCCCACATCGAACCAATCCTCAACAGCGGCAACTACACGCTTCTCGTCGGCGAGAAGGACATCGATTGCTCCTTCACGGCCGAACTTAGATATATCAATGGAACGTCGCTCGCGGTTGAGAAGCGCGGCAGTGCGACGTTCACGATATCCGGAAGCGCCAATTCATTTCGCGGCGGCGTGACCGCCAAGAGCGGCGTCCTCGCCTTCGCGACGTTGACGGACAACTGGGGCGGCAATTCCAGCCTCGGCCCGACTGGCCCGATCGTCCTGGACGGTGGCGCGTTGCGCTACATTGGAACCGGCCACGCCTCCAATCGCGGCCTGACGCTCGGCCTCGATGGCGGCACGCTCGACGCCTCCGGCTCCGGCGCGATCGCCTACACCGCCTCCTCCATAACCCTGCCCACCGGCGGCGCGCGCACGCTGACGCTCTCCGGGACGAGCGCTGCCGCGAACACGCTGGCGGCCAAGCTGGTGGACGATGGCGCCAACCCCACTTCCCTGACCAAGACTGGCGCAGGATCCTGGATTCTGACTGCCGCCAATACCTACACGGGCGCGACGACGGTCAACGGCGGACGTCTCTTCGTCGACGGCTCGTTGGCGGCGGGCAGCGCGGTCGGCGTCACCGCTCAGGGAGTCCTCGGCGGCACCGGCACCGTCAACGGCACTGCGACCGCCAGCGACGGCGGCTGCGTGACGGGCGGCAAGAACGGCGCCGGGACGACCACGCTCAAGCAGCTCGTGATCGGCGAAGGCGGCGCGATCGGCATCCAGATGGGCGCCGAAGGCGTTTGCGGCCTGATCCGCATTCCAAGCGATGGCGCGCTGACGCTCCAGGACTTCGCCGTCGCCGTCGGATTCCTCGACGGGTACGCGCTCGAAGGCCCCGGCGTGAAGTTCGGCCTGGTCCAGAACGAGACCGCAGGCGCGATCGACATTTCCGCCCTCGAATTCCAGGAAGGCGCCCTCGTCTACGACGGCGGCGACCTCGGCCTGCGCGTCACCTACACCGGCAACATCGCCGAATCCGGCGTCACCGGGCGCGGCACCGGAAACGACATCGTGCTCTACAGCGTGTATCCCAAGGCCGGCACCCTCGTGGTCGTCAAATAAAGAAATCCACCATGTTTACGACCTCTCTTCGCCGCTTTGTGGCGGCATCGGCCGTGGCTTTCTCCGCAGGCGCTGTCGGCGCCGAGGAGATCGCCGTCTCCATCGCGGACTTCGAGCCCCCCGGCGCCGCCGCGGACTGGAACTGGTACTGGGGCAGAGGTGCCAGCGCTTCGGTTTCCGAAGTTTCGGGCGAAGGCGGGGCCGGTGGCCGCGAGGGGAAGGTCGCCTACGTGTTCTCCGAACGCGGGGCGAACTTCACGCTTGCCTGTTCGACGCCGCTGCCGCCGAACCCCACCTTTCTGCGGTTGCGCCTCCACGGCGACAACTCCCGCCACGCCATCGCGCTGCGCATCATCGACCGCACGGGCGAAACCTTCCTCTATCCGCTCCACCCCGCCATCGACTGGATCGGCTGGCGGCAGTTCGCCGTGCCCGTGGCCAGCCCGGCGCGGACGTGGTCGGGCAATCAGGACGGGATCGTCGATTCGCCCGCGCGCATCGCCTTCCAGATGGACGCCGGAGCCGCCGGACAGGGAGCGCTGCGCCTCGACGACGTCGAAGCCGGCTCGTGGCTGGACGACGCCACGCGCATCGCGCTTGCCCCCGGCGCGGCGCTCTTCGGCAATATCGCCTTCGGTCCGCAGCAAACGCTGCGCGTCCCCTTCACCGTGCTTGACCGCGGCCGTGCCGCCGCCAGCCTCGTCTTCGAATATGAGGTCCGCGCCGCCGACGGCGCGCGTGTCGCCACGGGCCAGACGCCGGTGTCGCTGCTCGCTGGCGCCACCGAAGGAGCGCCCCTCCTCGTGCCTATCGAAACCGCAGGTCGCTACGACCACTACACGATCGTCGCGAAGATCCGCGTCGCCGCCGCGTCCAATGCCTTGCAGACCGTGACGACGACCGCCGCCGTTGTTCCCGCGCCCGCGCTCGCTCCCGCCGGGAAGAGCCCCTTCGGCATGAACCTCTCGCTGGCGATGCGGCACGTGCCGCGCGACCGCAAAGCCAGCGCCGCCATGGCGCGGCGC
>CAYVJM010000351.1:0-2285 GCA_964451695.1 uncultured Lentisphaerales bacterium
AGAGCCCGCAGTCCAGCGGGCAGCCCCGCGCCGCGGCCGTCTGCGTCCGCTCGGGTGCCACATGGGAACGCCGATGCGCCTCCCATCGGGCGTAGAGGGCGGCGTCATGCTCGATCAGCGTGCGCGCTTCGCCGCAGACCGGACAGGTCCGGGTCAGATAGAGATGGCCTTCCGACTCGGACACGGTGGCAGGCACCGCGCGCCGACAGACCACGCAGAACGCCTGGGTTGGAAAGGGCGTGTCCATTCGCGTCCAGTTGCGGTTCAGGTGGACCCAGTTCGCAACTCGAATCGCGAACCCGTCTTCTCCTGAACCCGGGTTACTCGGCGGAGGGGGCGTCCGCGTCGTCGTCGTCCGCGTCGTCCTCGTCGTCGGTCGCGGTGTCGTCCTCGTCGTCGTCCATGCCCGCCTTTTCACCAAGCGCCTCGGCTTCGAATGCGGCCTGGGCGGCGGCATCCTCGGCGTTCTCGGCCTCCTGCTGGGCGGCGAGCTGGGCGAACAGTTTGACGAACCACTTGAACTCGGCGGCGGAGAGGTTCATCGAGGCCTTCATCGCGGAGCCTTCGGCCCAGGCGACCATGCCGATCCCGCCTGCGGGGGCTTCGGGAAGCGCATCAAACATCTTGACGGCCTCCGCGCCGTCCTCGCCCAGCGCGGCGGCGATTTTGCGACCGTAGTGGCGGACCAGCGAGCTGGCGGACATCGAGAAAACCTGGAAGGGCTTGGCGGACGCGCTCTTGGGCATCAGCGCGGCCATGCGCGCGGCGTTCGCGGCGCCGTCGCCGGCGGCGGGAGGCGCGTAGTCGGAGCCGACGGGGCGGCACACGTTCACGACGCTGCCGCCGCGGACCTGGAAGGCGCCCTCGAGGGAGCGGCCGAAAAGCACGTCGAGGACCTTGAAGAACTTCTCCATTTCTTCGGGCGAGGTCTCGTCGCCGGGACTGGCGAATTTCGCTTCGAGCGCCTTGAAGAGTCCGGGGAAGTCGATGCCGAGCTTGCCTGTGGCGTCGCCAGTCATGAACGTCTGGCCGGGCATCAGCGCGTCGAGGACGGCGCGCGCCGCAACGTGGATCTTGGCGACCTTGGCGAGGTGCTTCTCGGGGTTGCCCGCGGCGGACTGGGAGACGACGACGAGGCGGCCCGCCTTGTCGCGATCCAGGAACATCGCACTGGCGCCGGATTCCTTCGTGACGGCCAGCAGATCCGCCAGGATCGCCTCGGCCTGGGCGCGGATCGCCGCGTCGGCGATCTGCGGGACGAGCGTCTTGGAGGCGGCGGTCAGGGACGCCTCGGTGTCATAGGCCATCTGGCCAGCATCGCCGACGGCGTAGAAGAGATCCGAAGTCGCCGGGATCGCGGCGTAGAGCGCGGGAGAGACGGGCACGGCCTTCTGCATGATGGCGGCCATGTCGCTGCCCGGAGCGAACGCGCAGAGCGCGCCGATTCCGACGCCGCGGTTGACGTCCGCGCCGAAGCCGATGACCAGGGCGTCGATCTGGTCGAGCATCTTGGCCGCGGTGGCGATGGACGCCTCCTGATACGCTTCGAGGGCGCACTTCCAGACGTTGGTTCCCTCGGTCTCGCCCGCCATTTCGGCTTCCATCTGCTTCTGCATGGCCATCATGGCCGGCATGAACTCGCCGTACTTCCGCATCAGGAGCTTGCCATAGGAGACTTCGACAGCGGAGCCGTCGATCTGCGCCTTGAGCACGTCGGCCCGCTCGGCGGCGGCGATCTTCACCGTCGCGGGACTATCGCCCCAGACCGCGTAGCCGTCGGCCGCGACGACGAACATCGGGCCCTCCCCCTTGAAGGCGCCATCGACGGCATTTGTCGCGCCGCGCCCCTTCAAATAGGCGTCCACAGGCTCCGAGACGGGAACGAAGACGGCGTAGGCGATGTTGGTGGCCATCCCCTCCATGAACCCCTCGAGCGCATCGGAGTCCAGCCCCTTGAAATCGGGTAGCGCGACCTTCGAGTAGACGACCGCCCCCATGGGCTTGAGCGCATCGGCGGCGCCGAAGGCGCCCATCACGCCCTGCTGGAGGCCGCCCATGGCCATCATGCCGATCATCGGCTGCTCCGCGAGGATGCCCAGCGCGGACGCCGCGCTCCCCAGGTCGTTCATGCTCGAAATCCGCGCCGAACCCAGCTTCGCGTAGTCCGCCTGCGCGAAAAACGCCGACAAGATCCCCAACAACGCACCTGCTGCTTTGGTATTCATACTTCCCCTTTTCTGGTTGATTTGCGGGCCCATGAAAAAGAATGGCGGAGAGGGAGGGAT
>CAYVJM010000352.1:0-2279 GCA_964451695.1 uncultured Lentisphaerales bacterium
AGCAGCAGCAGCAGCAGGACCGTCAAGCGGGGTGTCATATTCACTTCCTAACGCGGGTTCCTTCCGGATCACTCTTCCCGGGGGACGTCGACAAGCACCCGGTAGAAGAAGGAGTCGCCGCAACCGGCGGTGTCGACGAGCGGTTCCTTGCCTCCCGGAATGTCCACCTGCCCCGGGACGGCCTCCCATCCGCCTTCCATTAGGCTTGCCCGGCGCTGCAGCGTGTAGACGCGGTCGCTCGAACGCGGCGTCACCTGCACCGCGGCCGGAGGCCCCGGGACAACAAGCGTGATCTTGAACACGCTGCCGGGATCGGTCGGGTCGGTGTCGGCCACGTATTCTTGCATCAGCGTCATGCCCTTGCCGAAGCGATCCCGGCCTTCCAGGAACTCCCAGCTTTCGCCAAGGCCCCGCGCCACGCCATGACCTTCGTACCACGCCACCCGTTCGGCCAGCGTCGGATCGGGATCCACAGCGGTGGTGAACCGCATTTCGGCGAACGTGGCTCGGGCGAACTCGAAGGGAATCCCGTTCGTCTCCACTTGCGAAAAGTTGGCGAAATACACGCTCAAGTCATACTCCTTGTCCGGCTCAAGCCCGGAGACGAGCGCCTCCGAAACCGAAACGTCGTCGAATTGCGTCTCGAAGTCGAAATCCTCGCTGTCGTCTCTGACCTGCACGATCGTCGCGCCGAAGTTGGGCGTCGTCGGCGCATCCCACTGCATGAAGGCCTCGGGCCAGGCGACGCCGGTCTGCGGCGAGACGATGACGGGCAATTGGTTGGGGTGTTGCAGCGATTGCGCGACGGTGACGGCGGTGGTGGAGACACCGCTGGCACCGACGATCTCGATCCGATATTCGCCGGGCGGGAAAACAGCGTCGAGGGTTCCGATCGTGGGCTCGTAGACATGCAGGGACCACTCCTCCCCAAACCAGCCTTCCACGGCCAGATCATGCCAGCCGCCAAGCGGCGTGCCGAGGCGGGCCAACACGATGCCGCTTCCGCTCAGTTCGACGACAAACTGGCTGTTCGGCGAAGAGCCGTCGTCCATGCGTTCAAACCAGATGAAAGACGCCTCCGTCGGTTCATTCGACCACCGCCAGGGAGCAAGCGTGGCGTCGCCGTCCTCATCCTGGATCAGCGCCACGCCCTGCGTCCCTGGCCCGATGTCGAACTCCCGGTCCCAGTTCTCGCCGCCGGCGGCGGTGCCGAAGTCGGCGAGCCACTGACCTCCTACGTCGGCCTGCACCTCGCGCCCGGCGTCGGCATTGTCGATGTTGACGAGCACCCAGCACCCCGGCGCAGCCAGGCCGCGCACCGTGTCGGCGTCACCATCGACCGCGAGGACCTGGACGAATTCGACGACGCTCGTCTTGACGTAGGCGCCGCACGCCGCCTGCACCCGCGCGCCGAGCGGCAGTACGATGGGGGCCTCGTCGCCCTCGAGCCACCAGGATCCACCGCCGTCCGCATGGGCCTCGACGGCTTGATCCGGATTGTCGGGATCGCCGACGAGGATCGTCACCGTCCCTCCTGCCGGCCAGTCGCGGCCCCAGATGGCCCCTGACCGCGGATTCATGTGGAAATAGGGATTCGCCATGCGCCAGTAGATCCAGGTCGAACCGTAGGGCACGGAAGTGTCGCCCTCCTGCATGGCGATTCCATCCATTCCGCTCTCGATGTCAATGGCCGCCTCCCAGGGTTCTCCTCCAGCGTCCACGGAAAAATCCGCCTGCCATGCACCGGATCCATCCGCCTGGACGTTGCGCCGGCGCCATTCCGCGTCGGCGTTGACTTCCACCTGCACCCAGCTTCCGGGCTCCGCGGTTCCGCTGATGAGATCGGCGCCGGCGTCGACCTCCGTGACGGTCAGCGACGTCACCGTGTAAACAACGACCGTCGTGCCGTTGCTGACCGTCACGACATCGCCGCCCTGGATGTCGAAGCCGATGCCCCACAGGTCCCAGTCGCCCCAGGCGTCGGTTTGCACCGTCGTGGAAAACGCGACGGGGTCACCCACGGCGACGGCCACCTGGTCGTCCGGAGGCCAGTCGCGCCCCCAGAGAGAGTCCTGGGCCGGATCGACCCGGAAATACGGCTTGGGTACGTTCCATTGGACGTAGGTCGAGCCGTAGGGCACGGGTGCGCCGTCGCCCTGGCTGGCCCATCCCTGCGTTCCGTAGGTGATGTCGAACGCCGCGTCGCGCGGATCCGGCCCGGCGGCGACCGAGAAGTCCGCATACCAGTCTCCGCTCCCATCCGCCTGCACGGTCCGATA
>CAYVJM010000353.1:0-2273 GCA_964451695.1 uncultured Lentisphaerales bacterium
GACGCGCCGGCGCTGATGGCGCAGGGCGTCGTGGGCGGGGGGATGCTGCCGAAGATCCAGAGCTGCCTCGAAGCGCTGGAGGCGGGCGTGCGCAAGGTCCATCTTGTCGATGGCCGGATGCCGCATTCGCTGCTGCTGGAGATTTTCACGAACAAAGGCGTTGGAACGGAGATCGTAAACACATGACGAAGAAGAACGAGAACGAAGAGATCGCGGCGCTTTGCAGCGACTACCTGATGGACACCTACGCCAAGACCGCCACGGTCGTGCGCGGAAAGGGGTGCCGCGTCTGGGACGCCCGCAACAGCGTGTATCTGGACTTCACCGCCGGCATCTCCGTGCACAACGTCGGCCATGCGCATCCGAAGGTCGTCGAGGCCATCCGGGCGCAGGCCGAGACGCTCGTCCACTGCTCGAACCTCTTCTACACGCCGCAGCAGGGGCTGCTGGCGCAGAAGCTCTCGTCGATCGGCCTGGGCGGCAAGGTGTTCTTCTGCAACTCGGGCGCCGAGGCGAACGAGGCGATGATCAAGCTGGCGCGCCTCTACGGCCACGAGCAGGGCCGCTACGAGATCGTCTGCATGAAGAACTCGTTCCACGGCCGCACGATGGGCACGCTCTCGGCCACCGGGCAGAGCAAGGTGCAGACGGGCTTCGATCCGCTGCTCGTGGGCTTCGAGTTCGCGGACTTCAACGACCTCGAGTCGGTCAAGGCCCTCGTCAACGAGCGCACCGTCGGCATCCTCTTCGAGTGCGTGCAGGGCGAGGGCGGCGTGATTCCCGCCACCCCGGAGTTCGTCAAGGGCGTTCGCGCGCTCTGCGACGAGAAGGGCCTGCTGATGATGTGCGACGAGATCCAGTGCGGCATGGGCCGCACGGGGACGTGGTTCGCGTGGGAGCAGTACGGCGTCAAGCCGGATCTCTGCACGCTGGCCAAGTCGCTGGCCGGTGGCGTGCCGATGGGCGCGCTGCTCGCCTCGCCGAAGTATTCGGACGTCTTCACCCCGGGATCGCACGGCTCGACTTTCGGCGGCAACCCGCTCGCGTGCGCGGCCTCGCTGGCCGTGATCAAGGTGATCGAGGAGGAGGGGCTGCTCGCCCGCGCCGCGGAGTACGGCAAGCTGTTCATGGAGGGGCTCCAGCAGTTCGTCGAGACGTACGACTCGATCCTCGGCGTGCGCGGCATGGGCCTCATGGTCGGTCTCGTCGTGGACGGCAACGCCGGGGACATCGTGGACAACCTGCGCCTGGGCGGTCTGCTCGCCTGCAAGGCGGGGCCGAACGTCGTGCGCTTCCTGCCTCCGCTGTGCATCACGGAGAAGGACCTCGAGGAGGCGCTCGAAATGATCGGCGACACGCTCGACGAGATGTTCGGCGGGGATGCGGACGAAGAGGATCGCGCCGAGTAGCCGGCGGTCAACGGAACTTGCGCCGGGCATCCGGCGGAACGGGAGTAGCGACATGGCACTGACGGTTAACGAACTCAAGGGGCGCCGGATCGGCATCTGCGTATCCGGCGGGTTGGACAGCAAGACGATCGCGATGCGGCTCAGGCAGGCGGGTGCGGACGTCCTCTGCTTCACGGCGGATCTTGGCCAGCCGGACGAGAAGGACATTCGCGACGTGGCCAAGAAGATGGCGCCCTGCGGCGTCGAGACGGTCATCGTCGACTGCCGGCGCGAGATGGCGGAGGCCTGCTTCCGCACGATCCTCGCCGAAGCGACCTACGACGGCGGCTACTGGAACTCGACGGGCATCGGGCGGGCCGTCACGGTCAAGAAGCTCGTGGGCGAGATGAAGAAGCGCGGCATCGCCGTGCTGGCGCATGGCGCGACGGGCCGCGGCAACGACCAGATGCGCTTCGAGCGCTACACGCACCAGTTCGCCCCCGAGATGGCCGTCTACGCGCCTTGGCGCGACGCCGCGCTCCTCTCGGAGTTTCCGGGCCGCACGCAGATGTGCGAGTTTCTGGCCAAGCACGGCATCGTGGCCTTTCCCGGCGGCAAGAAGCGCTATTCGACGGACGGCAACCTAGCCGGCCTTTCGCACGAGGCGGAGGATCTGGAGAGCCTCGAGACGGCGATGACGATCGTCGAGCCGACGATGGGCGTGTGGCCCATGAAGGCGCCGGCGAAGATCGAATCCGTCTCCATCGACTTCGCGAAGGGCCGCGCCGTCGCGATCAACGGCGAGAAGCTGGCTCCCTTCGATCTCCTCGTCGCCGCCAACCGGATCGCCGGCCGCAACGGCATCGGCCTGAGCCACGCGCTCGA
>CAYVJM010000354.1:0-2265 GCA_964451695.1 uncultured Lentisphaerales bacterium
TTCTACCAGTTCCTCCAGCAGGACTGCGGCTACGAGGTCGAGGTGCTCGAGATGGACCACCGCCTCGAGCACGGGATCAGCGACGACCGGCGCGTCGGCGTCGCGCTCGCCGCGGCGATGATGCACTTCGCCTCGATGCCCGGGGCGTTCGACACTGCCATCCTCGTGGGCGGCAGCTCCGACTACAGGCCTCTGCTGCGGCGCGTCCGCGACCGCGGCAAGCGCACGCTGCTCGTGGCGATGAACAACGCGGAGAACCGCCAGGCCACGAGCCCCGTGCTCCTCGGCGACGTCTCGCTCTTCGACGCACCCCCCGTCTTTCTCGACGAACACATCGACGACGTCCGCCTCGTCCGCAAGGAGCTGCCGCGCCTCTGCAAGGCGTGCGGCCAGACGGAAGTGACGACTTGGGCGGGCGTCGAGTTCTACTGCTCGAAGTGCCGTTCGGACCATCACCGCCGCGTGCGCACTTGCGACACGTGCGGACGCGAGGAGGAGACGGCCTGGGACAAGGACTACTTCTACTGCTCCCAGTGCCGGAAGGAATTCAGGAGGAACGGTGGCGCCCGTGCAGAAGAAACCGCGTTCACGATCTAGCGTCGCGCCGGCGCGCGCCCCCATCTCGATCGGCTTCGTGTCGCTGGGCTGTTCGAAGAACCTCGTCGACCTCCAGGTCATGGCCGCGGAGTTGCACGAGGGCGGCTTCGACATCGGCGTCGAGGTCGAGGAGGCCGACGTCGTCGTCGTCAACACCTGTGCGTTCATCGAGGACGCGCGGGAGGAGGCGGTCTCCGCGATCCTCGGCGCCTGCGAACTGAAGAAATCGGGCCGCTGCCAGGCGGTCATCGTCTCCGGCTGCCTGTCGCAGCGCTACCGCGAGCGCATCCTCAAGGCGTGTCCGGATGTCGATGCCGTGGTCGGCGTGGACGATCTGCGGCGCATCCCCGAGATCGTCTCCCAGGCGCTCGCGCGCCGGGGCGGCGGACCCGTCGTCGCCGTCTCCTCCGATCTCCCGACCCATCTCTTCGTCTCGAAGATCCCCGCGATGGTGCTCACGGGCGGCCCCTACGCCTACCTCAAGATCGCCGAGGGCTGCCACCACGCCTGCGCCTTCTGCGCCATTCCCGGCATCCGCGGCCGCCTCCGCTCGCGCCGGATCGACGACATCGTCGCCGAGGCCGAGGCGATCCTAGGCGAGGGCATCCGCGAGCTCGACATCATCGCGCAGGACGTGACGAGCTTCGGTCGCGATCTCGCGGACGGCACATCGCTGGCGAAGCTCCTGCGGCGCCTCGACGCGCTGAAGGGCGACTTTTGGATCCGCCTCCTCTACGGCCATCCCGCGATGATCACCGACGAGTTGCTCGACGTCATCGCCTCCAGCCGCCACGTCTGCCGCTATCTCGACATCCCCGTCCAGCACAGCCACCCCGACGTCCTGCGCGCGATGCATCGCGCCGACACGGTCGCTTCCGTGGCCAACATGGCGGAGCGCCTGCGCGCCCGCGTCCCGGGCGTGACGTTGCGCACGACGTGCCTCGTCGGTTTCCCCGGGGAAACGGAAGCCCACTTCAACCACCTGCTGGCGTACGCCGACGCGGCGAAGTTCGACCATCTCGGGGCCTTTGCCTTCTCCCCGGAGGAGGGAACGGCCGCGTTCGCGAAGCGCGACGAGGCGGACGACGTCGTCGCCGAGAGCCGCCGCCGCAAGCTCATGCGCCGCCAGGCCCGGATCGTCAAGGCGCGCCTCGACGCGCTGATCGGCACGAGCGTGCGCGTCCTGCTCGAAGCGCCTCCCGAGGAGGAAGGCGGCCCCTGGGAGGGACGCACCGAAGGGCAGGCGCCGGACGACATCGACGGCGCGACTTTCGTCTCGGGCGTCCCGACCTCCGCGCAGCCCGGCGATTTCATCGAGGCCCGCATCTCGGGCCACGGCGACTACGATCTCGTCGCGGAATGGCTCCCGGCCGCTTCTCGTCCGCGTCCCGAGGACGCTTCACCCCGCGCGCGATCCGCAGACCGGAATTCCGCTGCCCGCCGCGACTGATTTGCAGCGTTGCCGCAGGCTTGATGGCAAGCCGCCGGCCGGCGCGAGGCACCGACCGGCGGGAGCCGGGGAAAACCGGGAGAACGGCCTACTTCGCGAGGATCGTCGCGAGGTCTTCGTCAGCCGTCTTGATCGGCGTGAGCTTGAACTTCTCGACGAGCACGCCCAGCACCGTCGGCGAGATGAACGCCGGCAGCGAGGGCCCGATGCGGATGTTC
>CAYVJM010000355.1:0-2262 GCA_964451695.1 uncultured Lentisphaerales bacterium
ACCGCAGCGCCAAGCAGGAGACGGTGATGAGCGACGTCTGCGAATTCCCGATCGAGGTCCGGGAATGGGAGGCGACGCTGGAGGCCTTCGTCAAGTTCGTCCACGCCATCCAGTCCGAAGGCGCCATGCTCGACATGCGCGAAATGCGCGTCGCCCCGCTCCCGAACCGCCCCGGCATCCTCAAAGGTTCCTTCACGCTCTACTGCGCCTACATGCGCGGCGACGCCGCCCAGGCCGCGTCGGCCCAGGCCGCGTCGGCCCAGGCCGTGTCGTCTCCGGCCGAAGCCTCCGGTCTTGATGCGACCCCGCCGCCCGCCGGCACCAACGCGCCCGCCGCCACTTCCCCTGCGGCGTCGTCCCCCAGTCTTGATGCGAGTCTTCCGCAACTCGCAGCCCCCGACGTTTCGAACACGCCGCCCGAAGGCGTAGAACAGGAATCTGCGAAATGAAGACTCATGCCCTCGCCTCGCGAACTCTCGCGGCCGCCCTCCTGCTGTTCATGTCCGCCGCATTCGACGCGCCCGGCCAGGGCCGGCCCACCGTTCCGATGCCCTCGACCATCCGTCGCCCTGGCGGCGCGCCCGGCGCCGCGGCTCCGCGCGCCGGCGGGCAGCCCGTCGGTGGCGGCGTCATCCCCGTCATTCCCGTCGACGAGTCCCCCAACGCGCTCAACTTCCAGGATTCCTCCGTCTACCTGGTCGTCATGGAATACGCCATGCGCACCGGGCTGACCCCCATCTTCGCCCCCGGGATCTCGCCGGACACGAAGGTCACCTTGCGCTCCATCGCCGAATCCCCCCTCGACGATGCCCAGTATCTCATGGCCATCGAGCAGGTCCTCAACCTCAACGGCATCGCCCTCGACGTCGTCGACAAGAAGTTCCTGAAAATCGTGCCCAGCACGGAATTCCGCAAGCACGCGCCCAAGACCGTCTTCGCCGATCCCGAGACTGGCGAGACGAAGCTCAACGAGGAAAAGGGCCAGTTCGTCTCCCAGATGATCGAGCTGAAGTACATCGATATCGCCGAGGCGCAGAGCATCATCACCGGCTTCGTCCGCGCCGGCGCCCAGATCCAGGCGATCGAACGCTCCAACAGCATCCTCGTCACCGACTCTGCGGACACCGTGAACCGCATCGTCGAGGTCCTCAAGTACGTCGACAAGCCGATCATCGAGCGCGAAACGCCCAACTTCATCCAGATTCGCTACGCCAAGGCGGCGGATATCAAGACGCGCATCGAGGAGATCGTCAAGAGCGCCCAGGAGAATCAGGGCAAGACCACCGCCATGCCGCAGGAGCGTTCCTCCGGCGCCCCCGGCACCGAGCGCCGCACGCTCCCCCCCGGCGTCACCCTTCCCGGCCGCCGCGAGCCCGAGCCCGCCGCCAAGGGCGCCGAGACCTTCGAGGCTCTTGTCGCCGAGGCCCAGCGCGGCGTGATCCGCGGCAAGGTCAGCATCATCGCCGACGAGCGCACGAATCTCCTCATCATCATCACCCGCCCCGAGAACATGGTCTTCTTCAGCAAGGTCATCGAGCAACTCGACGTCCCCACCGCCCCCGAAGTCGTCGTCGAGGTCCACCGCCTCGAGCACGCCGTCGCCAAGGACGCCGCGGCGCTCCTCAACGAGCTGATCGGCAACAAGAAGGCCGCCGAGGGCGATGCGCGCCCCTCCGCCCGCCGCGAGGGCGAATCTGCGGCGCCCGTCGCAGCCAATCGCCCCTCCGAGGCGGCCAAAACCGCCGGCGGCGACGCCAAGACCCGCTTCGGCCAGCTCGACAGCGAGAACATCAAGATCCTCGCCGACGAACGCACCAACGCGCTCATCATCATGGCCAACTACGGCGACATGCTCGTGATCCGCGACATCATCCAGAGCATGGACATCATGCTCTCCCAGGTCGTCATCGAAACCGTCATCATCAGCCTCAACTTCAAGGACGAGGCCGAGACCGGCATCGACTGGGTCCAGCGCGCGATGATGGCCGGCAAGAGCGACGAGGGCGACGGCCCCGCGATCGCCTTCGCCTCCGCCGGCGGCGGCGGCACGCTCACCCCCGCGGCGGCCCTCGGCAAGACAACCACCGACAGTCTCACCGGCTACGGCGGCGGCGCCACATTCATCGCCACGCTCTTCGACTTCAACCTGGACGTCATCATCAAGGCCATCACGACGGATTCTCGCGCCCGGCTCATGAACGCGCCCCTCATCACGACGCTCGACAACAAGGAGGCCATCCTCGAGTCCACCGAGCGCATCTA
>CAYVJM010000356.1:0-2262 GCA_964451695.1 uncultured Lentisphaerales bacterium
CTTGGCCTGGGTGATGTAGTACCAGTAGTAGACGGGGCTGGCGCCGAATCCCTTGCTCTTCCATTGCTCGAAGGAGAAGGTTGCGTCGTCGAGGTAGGAGAGCGTCGCCGCCACCTCGGGTTCGTTGGCGGCGCCGAGGAGCTGCATGCAGAGCACGCCGACGCCGGAGAGGCCGCCCGCTCCGCGACTGGTGTAGCCGAAGCCGCCGCTGGGGTTGGCGTTCTTCTTGAAGCCGTTGACGGCGTTCTTGTAGACCTTGTCGAGGTCGGGGACTTCGAGATCGCCGGCCATGTGGCCGGCCTTGACGGCCTGGGCGCACCAGCCCATGTAGGACGTGTCGTCGCGCTCCGTCTGGCGCATGTTGTAGTCCCATCCGCCGTTGGGGTGCTGGCCCCGGACGATGTGGACGAGCGCTTTTTCGGCGGCCTCCTTGAGCATGGGGACTTTGGTGAGCGTGTAGGCCTCGCACAGCGCGTAGGTGGCGATGGGGTGGGCGTAGTTGTTGCCGTCCTTCGATTTGAAGAGACCGTTCTCGCCCTGGTTTTCGACGAGGTATCGGATGCCGCGTTCGACGGTGGGGCCGAACTCGACGCAATCGGGGTTGGGCGTCTCGCCGTGGGCGAGGAAGCAGAGCAAGGCCATGCCCGTCATGGCGGTGGACTGGCCGGGCCAGGAGCCGTCGGGGAGCTGCTGGGACTTGAGCCACCGCAGCGCGCGCATGACCGTCTCCTCGCCGCCGGAGCTGCCGCCGTACTCGGAAATCGCCTTGCCGCGCTGGCCGGGGGAGCGGGAACCCACGATGCCGCGCATGACGATGGGGCTCTTGATGATGGCCACGCTGTTGATCTCCGCAGGCTTGGGCGAGACGGGCTCGCTGCTGGCGAAGTTGTTCTCCTGCGGGTTGAAGTTCTCCGTGGGCCCGTCGAACTCCGTGTCCACCGGTTCGAACTCGAACTCCTCCTCGGGCGGCGGCGGCGGCTCCTCCTCGATCTCGGGCGTCTCCGTCACCTCGAGGATCTCGACGGGGCGCGTCTCGGCGCGGGTGTCGTGCGTCGTCTCGATGGTCAGCAGCAGCGCCACGGCGATGATGGGCAGGACGATGGCCAGAAAGGGCCCTGTCATGCGCTGGAGCTGGAGCACGGCGAACTTGTACTCGCCGCTGTCCTTGGGCTGGTTGAGACCGTCGAGGGTGCGCTTGACGCGCTCCTTCAGCGACAGCTCCTCGAAGAGCTTAATCATCTCCACGTAGGCGCGGTCGTGCTCGACGGGCGGGGCGGGAAAGGGGGCGTTGGCGGGGGCTTCGCTCATGGATGACCTAGGGGTTCGGGATTCGGAAGGGGGTTGGACGGCGGTGGTAAACCGCTCTCGACAGTTAATACGAACGGCGCGTCGGATTTATTAGGGATGGAAACTGGAAACTGGGCCTGAACCCTGAACCCTTGTCGCGAGTCCCTAGTCGCTGGCGGCTAGCCCTTTTCGAGCCGGGCGAGGGCGTCTTCGTAGCCGGCGAGGAACTCGGTCACGACGTCTTCGATCGTGGTGTTGTCCAGGGTCTTGACGCCGCCGGGGCCTCGGCGGAAGAGGGCGGTTTTGCGAACGATGCGCAGGCCGCGGCGCTCGTGCATCCGGATTTCGATCTCCGGGACGATGGCGCTGGGCAGCGTCTGGGTCGTGATGCGGAAGCCGATTTCCTCGGTGGTGCCGTTCATGACCGAGATGCCGCACGCGGCGCGCGTCTCCTGGACGGAAACCGTCCGGCCCCGTTCCGCGAGGCGCCGGGTGATCTCGGAGAACGCGGGGCGGACGACGGTGGCGATGAAGGCGATGAACCGCGCCTCCTCCTGTTCGGCGCGCGTGCTCTGGGTGCGCGCCGCGCCGTTGACGAAGCGCATGCGCCAGTTCGGTTGCGTCCTCTGCCTGTCCTCTGTCATCGTGGGATCCCGGGTTGGAAATGGGGTCGTATTCTACGCCAATGCGCGGCGGGAAGCAAGAACGAGCCGTGCGATTTCCGAAAAATTAGTGTTGACTCCCTTTCGGTATTATGGGAGACTGCCCTGCTTGTTTCACCTGCTTTAGAGGCGGGCGGGTCTGATGGTACGGGCTCGTCTTCCAGAAAGTCGCCGGACACTGCGGTTTTCCAAAAGAGAATTGCATGGACGGACTTTTGCGCCGACAAGGGAGGGACGACAGGCCCACATAGCTCAGTTGGTAGAGCACTTCCTTGGTAAGGAAGAGGTCAACGGTTCGATTCCGTTTGTGGGC
>CAYVJM010000357.1:0-428 GCA_964451695.1 uncultured Lentisphaerales bacterium
ACATCGTGGAAGGCATGATACCCCTCCCGCCCCCCGGTGTCCACGGGAAACATGGACGCGTCGCCCCGTCCGCTTGTCCATCGGAATCGAAAATGAACCCCCTTTACGTCCACGTGGACATACTTCTGTCTCCCTGGCGCCGACCTCATCTCCGACATGACAGCCGCCAGCGGCCATGCCTGGAGCCGCACCTACGATCCGGTCATGCCCTGCATCACTCGCGTCCACAAAAACCTCACCGGCGACCGCACGATTCCGCAGAACGACTACACTTACGACCTGTCTGCGCCGCAAAGCTTGGCGACGCGGCAGGTAGCGTCCTGGGCCACCAAATCGCCATGCCAGATCGGGCGAGGCGTTTATCTTCAGCAACGCCAACGACCTGGTGGCGTTCACATTGGGTAACGCCACCAGCCTACCATCGACTT
>CAYVJM010000357.1:438-2240 GCA_964451695.1 uncultured Lentisphaerales bacterium
GTTCATGTTTCTGAACCAGCGTGGACTGGTTGATCCGTTGTACCAAAGCCACGCCCAATCGCCGTTTCGATAGAGGAAGGGATAGGTCATGCTGCTGGTCCACAGCCAGCCCATGTCCAGCGCATAGAGCCAGATGCCCTGCGGCGTGGCATTTGCCGGCACGTAGATAAACCCGTGCTTGTTGTGCCAGATCCAGCCGTCCCCGCCCATCGGCACGAAGTCCCCAAACCAGGCCAGCCGCCGCCAGCCGCCGCCGATGTCATGGTAGCCCGCATCCCAGCCACTGCCCGCCGCCCATTCCACCTGATCCACCCAGCCGCAGTCCGACCCGGAACTGACGCTGCCATCCTTGCTGTACCACCAGATCAACGTATGCAGCCCAGACGGCACATAGAAGATTCGCTGCTGCCAGTTCACATCACCCGAGATAGAATCCGACGGTTCGATGGAGTCCGACGGTTCCGCACCCATGATGTAGAACCGCAGGAAATCCCGGCTTTCCTCCGACGACACCTTCCACCAGAAGCTGATGGTTCCAGGTCCCGTCACAATCGTCCGCATCGAGCACTCCTCATTGTCGTAGAGAATTCCGCTCCGCGCGGCATCCACGCCGTCGTAAGTCGTCGCTGTCTGTCGGAACCAGCTGTCCCAGCCGCGAGTCGTCCAGGTGAGCACGGGAGCATCAACCGCATCGGCAATGTACTGATCACTGAAGGCCGCAGCAGAGGCCGCGAGTGAGGCGAAGAGCAGCGTGCCTGGAAGAAGACGGCCCGCCCGGAAGGGCTGACGGATCAAGGGCTTGAACCCATTAGCATGGGTCTGAAGCAATTCGATGGTGCAGGTAGGATTCATTGAAATGTTTCTCCGATGTCGTGCGCCATGGCCAGCGCGTCGAGAAACGTCACCTCGTCCTCGGTGCGACCATTCAAGTGAGCAAGCCTGATGACGGATTTGCGCACCATTTCGGAACGCTGGTGCGCGTTGTCCGAGGAATGCCGCTCTTCGCTCAACAAGATAGTCTTCAGTTGCTCATACTCAGCGAGGAACTGGGGGTCTGTAATCAGTTGCTTGATCGCCATTCCCATATGCACCAGTCTGTGGTCATTTCTCAAGTAGCCGCCCGATGCGGTCAGGCGTCTGCTGATCCCAGATTATTGCGTCCGTTGAATGTGGCGTAGAAGGTTGCCTGCCATCTTTATCCCCTCCTCCACACACATGATTATTCTCGTCCAGTTGGGCTTCGTAGCAGGCATCCAGAATCGGTTTGAACGCGGGGCCTGGTTTCAGGCCAAGTTCGATCAGGTGGCGACCCATCTGGAAGCGTGCCGCGAGTCTGCGTTTGAGAAGGTCCGGCGGAACTCCGTACACTTCGACATCGAGATCCTTGGCGGGCACCCCCAGAAGCGAGTCGCGGACGGAACCCCCGACAACAAGAGCGGTCCCGCCTTCGCGATGAACAAGATCGCATACCGCGGTTAGCGCCTCCCGCAATTCAGCCTGTTCAACCCGCAACGGCATCCTCTGGCCCCCAGTCATTTGTCAGGCGTTAATCCGGTATGGATGCGATCGGCCAGCCGCCTTGTCAGCTCTGGCACCAGGATACCCGAGGACGGTCTGGTCTCGATGGAAGATGCGACGAGATAGGCATCGACATGGGGCAGAAAAATGTCGACGTTCTCAAGACTCACGCCACTGGCCAACGCCAGGGGATGCTTCCCCGCACCCGTACGCAGGGCCCTGGCCTTTTCAAGCTCGGCGGGAATAGTCGTGCCGGGCCCGCTGGACGTGATGACGTCCATCCA
>CAYVJM010000358.1:0-2182 GCA_964451695.1 uncultured Lentisphaerales bacterium
GTCGGCATGGGTGATAATCAACCCGTCGGGCCTATCGGGACGATCAAACAACAGGCGGACGCACCGCCTGATCGAGACCAAATCCACCTTGGGGGTCTGCAGCCAGTGGTCATGGAAAGTCATTTTGGGATGGCCGCTCGCAGACGACCACTGTTCTTCTTGGATGTTTCGGGCGGCATCGGCAATCAGGGCCGCCGGCTTGCGGCATCCCTGCTCCGAGAGTCTCGACAACGCACGATCCATCCAGAGCGCCCAGTCGCCGCGCACAAGCGGAAATTCTGTTCCATGACGGCGAACACCCTCCGAAACCCGAACGATGCCGGGTTCGCAAAGAATCGGCGAGGTTATGATCTGGGACAAGTCTACATAGAAGAAAAACACGCCTGCAAGCCGATGCTTCATCACATCTTCACTCAGCCGATCCGTGTCCTCCACCCCGCTGCCGCCGCCGATCCCGCGGTAAACGGAAAATCTGAAGTTCGTTGACGCACGGATCCTTTGCGCACTCTCGACGATGCGGTCATACCAAGTCGGCATCTGCTCGCTGGTGGGAGGGAATGCCAACGCGAATGCGGTTTGGTGCGGTGCGTCAGGGCGAACGAACGTGCCCACGCCAGCCCGCGTCCAGACAAAACCCTCTCGTTCCAAACTCGTGACCGCCTTTTGCATCGTGGCGAGCGAAGTTCCAAACTGAGCCGCCAATGCATTTCGCAAAGGCAACCGCGCGCCAAGAGCGGGTGTTCCTTGCACAATTTGTTCGCGAAGCGCGTTTTCAATGTCAGAGAATGATCGTTGCATGGCTAGCCTAATAATCTAATTCAAACAGACATATTCTGCTTTCTTGTTGATTGGAGTAGAATATTAGATTGCTTTGTTCCTGTCAACACCGATTTCAGGAAAACCAACCCGCTGAGTTTTCTTGCATGATCAGGGCGATCGCCTGTCGGCGATTTCATCGGCTGGATCCACCTCGCCGGAACCGCCTTCGACGAATGGGACTAAGGTGCGCGGATCTTCTACACGTTTCCGCGCGGCACCGCCCTCGTCGAGCGATTGCGCGACTGCCGTGCCGGTCGCCATGGCCAAGCGACTGAGCGAAGCGCTTCAGGTCAACGAAACGCACTTTAAGTTCCGCGTCCCCTCTGGCGCAAGGTCAAGGGGCAAGCACAAGCAGGCCGGGGACTGCGCCAAAATGAGCGTCGTAGGTCACGAGACGCGCTCCACACTCCATGGCTGACGCCGCGATCCAGATGTCGTTGGTCGGGATCGGGGTTCCCGCCCGCGACAATTGACTGACTAGGGAACCGTAGCGCTCTGCGACGCCTTCGTCCACGACCGAGAGGACAACACCCGGCTGTCTCAGGAACGCGGACAGTTTCTCGCAATTTGCCTGACGGCGGCTCCCAAGCTCGAATCCGGCGTGCAATTCCCCAAGAACCATGGCGGGCACCAGAATCTCATCGACCGACTCCAGCAGGTTTTTCAGGGGGGCGTGTCCGAGCATAAAGCGGCTGTACGCATTGGTATCAAGGCAGACTTTCATGGAGCCCACACCTCGGCATCGACGTTCCCGAACTGCGATGCATGGCGCTCGAACTCGCGATATTCCTCCTCCTGCCACGCGCCGGCGAATGTAGACAAATCACGCTTCTTACCCTCGAAAGCCCTGACTCCCAGGGCCTCCTCTAGCAACTCGATCGCCGTCTGGTTCATGCTGCGCCCAGAACGCCGGGATTTGTCACGCAGTTTTTTACCGACCACATCGGGAATCCGCCTCAAGGTCATTTGCTCTATCATGGGAAAACTCCTTCTTGATTCATGAGTGATGGCACTATGGTTGCATATTTGACATCAGTTGTCAAAGCTTGTGATTGCAATCGCACCCGGAATATCCGAGAACATCTGAAGTCCGGTCACGGACATTCCCTACGATTTATGGACGGGATCGGAGTGGCCTCGAACAGGCGGGAGCAGCGCGACGCCGAGCGTGACGACGCCGAAGAGTATGCGAACCCTCTACACCTTCCTCCGCGGCACCGTCCTCTGCATTCGCTGACCTCATCGAACCCCGGCATCCAAGTTGACATTCCCATCGTTTGATCGGGCGGACAGTTCAGGGCGCCGTCACCTCCCGGATGTGCCCGAGCGACGAACGCTTCCGCCGCTACATCCTCGACGCCAT
>CAYVJM010000359.1:0-2167 GCA_964451695.1 uncultured Lentisphaerales bacterium
ACAAGCAGATCGCCGCCGTCTTCCCCCTGAGCATGGTCTACCAGTGCCACATCCCCTCCTACCCCTCCGGCCACTGGCTCTTCGGCTTCGCCTCCAAGAAGCACCACCCGATCGACGACCTCAAGGATGGCTACTGGAACGCCCTGAACATCAAGACGCGCTACTACAACACCGACCTCCACCGGGGCTGCTTCTACCTTCCCACCTACGTCAAGGAGCTGCTGGGCTAGCCAAGGCGCCCCGGCGAGAGACCATGAAACCAGCACACATCGCCATCATCATGGACGGCAACGGCCGCTGGGCCCAGGCGCGGGGCAAGTCCCGCCTCCGCGGCCACGAAGCCGGCGTCGAAACCGTCCGCCGCATCATCCGCGCCGCCCGCCGCCATGGCATCCGCTATCTCACCCTCTACGCCTTCAGCGTCGAGAACTGGGCGCGCCCGGCGCTGGAGGTCAAGGGGCTGATGGCGCTGCTCGAGACCTTTCTGGCCCGCAACGAGCGGGAATTCCACGACAACCAGATCCGCCTGCGCATCCTCGGCCGCCGCACGGACCTGCCCCCGAAGGTGGACGCGCTGCTGGCCAAGGTCGAGGCGGCCACCGCCCACTACACGGAGGCGACGCTCGTGCTCGCGCTCAGCTACGGCGGCCGCACGGAGATCGCCCACGCCGCGCAGACGCTGGCCCGGGCGGCCGTCGAGGGGCGCATCGCGCCCGAGTCGATCGACGAGGCCGCCGTCGCCCGCGCCCTCTATCTGCCCGACATCCCGGACCCCGACCTGATCATCCGGACGAGCGGCGAAATCCGCCTGAGCAACTTCCTGCTGTGGCAGTGCGCCTACAGCGAATTCATCTTCACCCCGGTCCTGTGGCCGGACTTCTCGGAGGCGGACTTCGACGCCGCGATCGAGGAGTTCGGACGCCGCACGCGCCGGTTTGGCGGCGTCGACGCCGTCGAGAAGCCCGACCGCCACGAGGGAACACCATGCTGAAGCTCAGAGTCATCACGGGATTCACGTTCGCCATCGCCGTCGCGGCCATCCTGTTCTTCCTGCCCGCCTGGACGCATCTCTTTCTGCTCTTCGCGATCTTCGCCCTCGCCCAGCTCGAGTTCTGCGACATGGTCCAACTCAAGGGCCACCGCTACGAGATGATTCCCACAACGGTCTGCGGCGTGGCCTATCTCCTGCTCTCCGCCGCCGAGTCGCCCGTCTTCCACAGCCGCTACCCGGTCGTGCACGCCCTGGGCGGGCTGGACATGTCCGCCATGGTCCTTTGCTTGACGCCGGCGATCCTGCTCGTGCGCGGCGTCTTCCGCCGCAAGACGGATCTGGCGATGGAGACCTTCGCGCTGAGCTACGCCGGGTTCTGGTACGTCGCGGTCCTGCTGAGCTTCATGCTGCGCATCGCCTTCGAATGGGAGACGGTGCCCGGCGAGACGAACTACACCGGGCGTCTGGGGCTGCTGCTCTTCATCGCGCTCGTCAAGGCGGGGGACATTGGCGCCTACTTCGTGGGCATGCGCTTCGGCCGCCGCCGGCTGATCCCGGAAATCTCGCCGAAGAAGTCCGTCGAAGGTCTCTGGGGCGGCTACGCCCTCGGCCTCGCCGCCAGCCTCCTCTTCTGGCTGCTGGCCCGGACGTTCGACGGCGGGATGCTGGGGGAGATGCGCTACCCGCTGCTCCACGCCCTCACCCTGCCGTTCGTGCTCATCACCGCCGGCGTGCTGGGCGATCTGGCCGAGTCGCTCATCAAACGCTCGGTGGATGTCAAGGACTCCAGCAGCCGCTTTCCCGGCATGGGCGGCATCCTCGACATCCTCGACAGCCTGCTCTTCGCCGCGCCCGTCGCCTACGTCTATTTCATCGCCTTCCTCAAGTGAGGGCGACAGACGGGATGACGTGGTCGACGAAACCGGTTCTCGTCCCGATCCTGAACCCTGTATCCTGAACCCTACAAACTTCCTATGAACACCTCTCTTGATCCATGCAACCCGGCGCCCTGCGGCACCCCCGCCGAGCGCGACCAGACGATCGACGAAGAGGTCGCCAACGCCGTCACCCACGGCATCGGCGCGCTGCTCTCAATCGCCTGCCTTTGCGTGGCGGTCGCCTTCGCCTCCGTCCGCAAGGACGTCTGGAGCATCGTGAGCCTGAGCATCTACGGCA
>CAYVJM010000360.1:0-2166 GCA_964451695.1 uncultured Lentisphaerales bacterium
CGCCGCCGTTCGTCTTCCTCACGGGCCGTGGCAACGTCAACGTCTCCGACGGCGACATCAAGACCCTGCGCTGGTACCTGGAGGAAGAGGGCGGCATGCTCTTCATCGACAACGGCGGCGGCCATTTCGACCGTAGCGCCCGCTCGCTGATCACCCGGATACTTCCTGGCAAGGCCGTTGTCGACATCGCCAACGACGACCCGATCTACCGCGCCCCGTATGTGTTCCCCAACGGCGCTCCGCCGTTCTGGCACCATGGCGGCAACCGCGCACTCGGCGTCAAGCTTGACGGCCGCTGGGCCGTCTTCTACCACCCGGGCGACGTCAACGACGCCTGGAAGGATGGGCACTCCGGCGCCGCCAAGGAAGTTGCGGACCAGGCGTACAAACTGGGCGTCAACATCATGTACTACGCCTTCAACGCCTATTACGCCCGGCACTTCGAGCAGGAAGGGAAATGACGCGCACGCCCTTGCGGATTTCGCTGCCTCCAGCCGGTCGCAATGTCATTTGCCCGATATTTTGATTGACGTGGGACGGCAATGAGCGTATAAACCGGCTTTCGAACAGCACAAACGTTTGTGCGAGCGCCGCGCGAGACGACAAGCATGACCCGCCTACGCCAAAACCATGCCACGATCCGCAGCATCGCCGATCAGGTCGGCGTGGCTCCCTGCACGGTTTCCGCCGTCCTCTGCGGGCAGGCCCGGCAACGCCGCGTCGGCGTGACGACCGAGCGCAAGGTGCTCGACATGGCCCGGAAGCTGGGCTACACGCCCAATGTCCTCGCCCAGGGGCTTCGCCAGTGTCGTACCGGCGTGATCGGCGTCCTTTTCGCGGACTTCACCAACAACTGGGCGGATCGCGTGATGACGGGGATGGAGCCCGTTCTGGATCGCGCAGGGCACACGCCGCTCATCGCCATCCACCGCTGGGCCCCCGCCCACGAAGCGCGCATCCTCGACCGCTTCCTCCAGCGACGCGTCGACGGGATCATCGGCGTACCTCTGCCGGGCGGCGTGAGAATCTATGAGAATCTGAGGCGGCGCGGCATTCCCTTGCTCTTCCTCTCCGACACGCTCGACGAAACGCCGTGGGCCGATTACGTCGCCTGGGACAGTGCCGCCGCCACCCAGGTCGCCCTCCGCCATCTGCTGGACATCGGCCGCCGCCGCATCGCCCTGCTCCACCAGAACTGGGCCAGCCGCCTGAGCGGGCGCATCCGCATCGAGGCCTTCCACGCCGAGTTACGCACGGCAAACATCAAGCACCGCCCCGAGTGGACAATGTCCGTCTCGAGCGATGCCGAGGTGGAGAACATGATCCGAAGGATTTTTGTGGACGCACCGCCGGCTGAGCGCCCAAACGCCATCTACGCCAACAACGACGGCCTCGCCTTCTGCGCGCTGACGGCGCTGCGTCGTTTCGGCCTTCGCGTCCCCGAAGACGTCGCCGTCGTCGGCATGGGCGATCTGCCGCGCGGCGACGACACGGGCGCGGGCCTTTCCTCCGTCCGGGAGCCCTGCGAGGAAATCGGGCGCCTCGCCGCGGAAACCCTTCTCGGCACGCTCGCGAAAACGCCATCGCCAGGCACGGTGGCGCCCTCCGGCCAGATTTCCGTTCCGGGGGTCGAACTCCGCATCCGAAGATCCACCATTGGAATCCAAGAAGCAAACAAGACGCCGATTTCATAACGCGTCGCAACGCACAACCACCTCAACTCGCACAGGAGGCATCATGAAGAACCCTCCACATCACTACACCACGCTCACCGCGCTTGTCGTAGGCGTTCTGGGCGCTCTATCCGCATCGGCCGCCGACAACAGCTTCTACAACACCGTCGGGGACTACCGGTGGTTTACCGCCGGAAACTGGCAGGCGGGCATTCCCGACAACACGTCGACCGTCTACCTGAACACGGCAGGAAAAACCAGCCCGGCCAATCCCCTCGTCATCACGAGCGCAACGGAGAAAGCCAAGGCGTCCAATCTGAACGTGGCCTGGGGGAATAACGAAACGGGGTGGCTCGAGGTCCGCTCCGATTTGGATGTGACCGCGCAGAGCATCGTCGGACGCGACTCCTACACCTACGGCCATCAGAAGTTCTCCGCCGGTACCTCAACCTACAACGGCAATCTTTATTGCGGATATCTGGCAAATTCCACG
>CAYVJM010000361.1:0-2164 GCA_964451695.1 uncultured Lentisphaerales bacterium
AGGTCGACCTCGTGAACATCATGGAGAAGCTCGTCCCGACGTGCCGCAGCGAGGGCCAGTACCACCATCCCGGCCCGAAGCACATCGAGTTCGCGCTCTCCTGCCCGAACGAAGTCGCAGCGGGCAGCCTCAACACGGACGCCCATCTGCGCTCCTGCTTCTTCGGCCGCAGCGAGACGATCGTGCTGACGGACGGCAAGCTCTCGCTGGGCGACTTCGGCTTCATCTACTTCATCGACTGGGACCAGGTTCGCGAGCGCGGCCGCGTCTGCGAAGTCCAGATCATCGGGGAGTGAACGTCGCATGAGCAAGCCGCGTAACTGGGATTTGAAGCGGATCGCCGGCGCGTTCGATTTGCACGGTACCTTCGAGTCCGCCGCGCCTTACGGCAGCGGGCACATCAACGACACCTTCGTCGCGGTCTACGACCAGGGCGGCCTGCCGGTGCGCTACATTCTGCAGCGCGTCAACGAAAACGTGTTCAAGAACGGCGAGGCGCTCATGGAGAACGTCCGCCGCGTCACCGAACACCAGCGCCGAAAGCTCGAGGCGGCGTGCGCGCGCGAGGCATCGCGCCGCGCGCTGACCCTCGTGCCGGCGCGCGACGGCCGCTGCTTCCACCGCGACGCGGACGGCAATCTCTGGCGCGTCTACCTCTTCGTCGAGCGGGCGACCGGCTACGACCGAATCGAAACCACCGCGCAGGCGGAGGCCGCCGCCCAGGCGTTCGGCGAATTCCAGCTCCTCCTTGTCGACCTGCCGGGCGGCCCGCTGCATGAGACGATCCCGCAGTTCCACGACACGACTTCGCGCTTCCAGGCGCTGCTCAAGGCTGTCGAGGCGGATGTCTGCAACCGAGCCGCCGGCGTGAAGGCGGAAATCGACTTCGCCCTGGCCCGCGAGGCCGATGCAGGGCGCCTGCTCGCGCTCCAGCGCAAGGGCGACATCCCCACCGTCGTGACGCACAACGACACGAAGCTCAACAACGTCCTCCTCGACGACGCAACGGGGGAGGGGATCTGCGTGATCGATCTCGACACCGTGATGCCCGGCCTGGCGCTCTACGATTTCGGGGACATGGTCCGCACGGCGACCAACTCCGCACCCGAGGACGAGCCGGACGTGACGAAGGTGCACATGCGCCTGCCGATGTTCGAGGCGCTGGTCCGCGGCTATCTCGCTTCCGCGGGGGGCTTCCTCAACGAGACCGAAAAGGCGTTGCTCCCGTTCGCCGGCAAGCTGCTCACCTTCGAATGCGCGATCCGCTTCCTCGCCGACTACCTCCAGGGCGACGTGTACTTCAAGACGCATCGTCCCGGGCAGAACCTCGACCGGTGCCGCAGCCACTTCAAGCTCGTCACCTCGATCGAGGAGAACCACGACGCGATGCTCGCGGCCGTCCATCGCGCCTGAGCGGCGGCGGTCTCGTCATCCTGAATGTGTCGGGCGATCTCGTCCTGAACGGAACCGCCAGCGCCTCGTCCTACCGCCATGACAACCCTGCGGGATCCGGCGGCGCCGGGCGCATCGCCATCCGCCTGACGGATGCGGATGCGAACTTGGACGCATTCGGGCTCTCGAAACCATCGTGCCGGGACGATTCACCGACACCGGTGCCGGTGCGACCGGCGAACTGTCGGTCCTGGGTTCCGCCACGACCATCATCCTGCGCTAGCGCGCTTCGCCGCACCCGGTTCGACTCCGCCGTCGCTCAAGCCGCCCATGCGGTCCTGAGCGACGGCGCTGAGACCGTTGTCGCGGATCTGCGATATGCGATTGTTTTTTGCTGACAGGAAATGATACAATAACACTTTTTATCGACGCGACATCAAACCCGGCGCGTCGAACGAGGAGATGGCCATGGCGAGGTTTTTGAGATTCGAACACGTGTCTTTCCAGTATCCGGGAATGACCAAACCCCTGTTGTCGGACGTGGACGCGCATTTTGCGCGCGGCTGGACGGGCATCGTCGGCCCCAACGGCGCCGGCAAGACGACGCTGCTGCGTCTGGCCACCGGCGGCCTCGAGCCCTCCAGCGGGACCATCCACCATCTCTCCACCGGGCTCTACGCCGTCCAGCGCACCGACGACCCGCCCGAGGGGCTTGAAGACTTCGTCGCCGCGAAGGACCCCGAGGCGATCGAGCTGCGCGTGCGGCTGGGCA
>CAYVJM010000362.1:0-2148 GCA_964451695.1 uncultured Lentisphaerales bacterium
ACGAACGGCGGATCCGTGCGCTTCCGCGTGGGAAGCCTGGCCATCCCCGCTGCCGGCGCGGGCTTCGACGCCACCGGGCGCGGCTTTGCCGGCGGCCCGAAGCAATGGGCGAACGGCTACGGCCCAGGCGGCGGCTGGGGCACAACCTACGCCGGCGGCGCCGGATACGGCGGGCTCGGGGGCGGATACTCCTTCACAAACTTGGGTGTGCGGACCGGCGGCTCCTACGGGTTGGCCTGCGCTCCGTTCGAGCCGGGCAGCGGCGGCGGCACGGGCAACGACATGGGTCAGGCCGGTGGCGCCGGCGGCGGTTCCATCCGGATCGAAACGGCAGGCGACATCGTGATGAACGGCAGCCTGCTGGCCAATGCCTACGGCAGAACGGGGCACAATGGCGGCGGAGGTTCGGGCGGCGGCATCTTCCTGGCAGGACGTTCGTTCTCGGGAACGGGGACGATCAGCGCCAACGGCGAGGCGAGCACGTCAAACAAGACTTCGGGTGGTGGCGGCGGCGGGCGCGTCGCGGTCTGGCTGAACGTGCCGGAATCGCTCTGGCCGCGCTATTTCACCGGGGACATCGGCCAGGCTGCGATTGAAGCGAACACGCTGTCGTTCACGGGCACCGTCACGGCCGGCATCGGCGCGTACAGCCGCACACCCATGCCGACCGGGGGCACTGTCGTCTTCCTGACCGCGCCGCCGCTGGGTGCCCTCATCATCGTGCGGTAACGCCCGCAATGAAGATCCCCTTCCTAATCTATCCAATCACGGTTGCCGCCGTGATGGGCGGAACCGCCGCCAATCTCGCCGCGCGCCCGGTGAAGACGGTGCGGGTCATGGCGATCGGCAACAGCTTCTCGCGCGACGCCCTGACGCACCTCCCCTTCATCGCCGAGGCCGCCGGACACACGCTCATCACGGCCAACGCCATCATCCTGGGCGGCTCGCTGGAGGACCATGCCAGGGCCCTCGCGGCATTCGACGCCGACCCGTCCGACCGCGCCGGAAGGCCCTACGGCGGCAAGGGACTCCGCGAGATGCTCCGCCAGGAGCCGTGGGACGTGGTGACCCTTCAGCAGGCGAGCCCGAGGAGCTTTCGGCCGGAGACTTTCGAGCCCTTCGCCGGGCAGCTTGTCGCCGCCATCCGGAGGGACGCGCCAACGGCCGAGATCGTCGTCCACCAGACATGGGCGTACCGAGACGACCATCCGCTCTTTTCGAACGGCGTGTTCACGGTGGACGACATGTACGCCGGACTTCGCGACGCCTACGACGGTCTCGCAACCCAGTACGGCTTTCGACAGATCCCCTCGGGCGACGCCTTCCAGCACGCGCGGCTCTCGCCTGATTGGGGGACGTTCGAGCCCGATCCACTCTTCATCCCCGCCGCCGCTAAGCCAGGCGAGCTTCCCAAGGCCGAGAAGCGATCCCTGCACAGGAACTTCTACTGGATCAAGCTCCGGGGAGGGGGGGACAAGCTGGTTCACGACGCCATCCACGCCAGTTCAAGCGGACACTACCTGCTCGGGTGCGTCTGGTTCGAGTTCCTTTTCGGCGAGAGCATCCTCGACAACCCCTATTTGTCGCCCTACGTCGCGCCCGAGGACACACCGGCGCTCAAGCAGATCGCGCACGCCGTCGTCGGTGGGGGGCACCGGCCGCCTGGCGCGCCAGGCAAACAGGCGCAACGGCCTCTTCTCAAGAGGCCCGAAGATGCCTTTTTCAGACAAGAGGAGCAAACCAGGGTTCACGAGCAAGGAATCAGAATGGAGGAAAGAAAATGAAGGCGATAGAATGCTCTCGGCGCGCGGTTGTGGTCGCGGCCGGTCTTCTCATGCTCCGCTCCGCGCTCGCGGCCAACACGTTCACCGCGGTTTCCGGCAGCGACTGGAACACGGCGGCGAACTGGAGCGGGGGCGTGCCCGTCGCCGGGCAGGAGGTCGTGATCGACGGCAACGCCACGCTCACGAACGCCACGCCGGCGCTCGCGTCGCTGACCGTCAACGGCGCGAAGACGCTGACCTTCGACGGCTGGGACACGCTGCTTTCCGCCACCACCGTGACGATCGCCGGCACGGTGACGCATGCGCAGAACTCCGACACGAACGCCGTCGACGGATGGACGCCCAACGCGCGCGTGAACATCGC
>CAYVJM010000363.1:0-2108 GCA_964451695.1 uncultured Lentisphaerales bacterium
CGTCGGCGTCGGGCACGCCGCCGGAGAGATCGGTCCACGCCCAGCCGCCGGGCGCGGCGCCGGTGTACGGATGGCGGACGCGATGCTGCGTGCTCAGCAGCCAGTCGCGAACGGGCGTCAGCGCTTCGCGATGTTTCGTGGACAGGCCATCGCCGCTCGCCAGCGCCTGCACCGCGAGCGTCGTGACCCAAGTCTTGAGGTTTGTGTCGATGGGCCAGCTTCCGTCGGGACGGACGGTGCGGAGGAGAAATTCGCGCGCCTTCGCCACGACGGGATGCTTCGACTCGCCCGCTGCGGCCAGCGAAAGCGCCACGAAGCCTGTGAGCGGCGCGGCTTCGAGAAATCCCCCGGAGGCGGGCTGGATGCGCGAAAGCTTGGATAGCACCACCGGCGTGACCGCATCGCGGAGCGCCCCGAGGCCGGGCACGTGGCTGCGGTGGCGGCGGTGCTGCAGAAGGCCCATTGCAATCAAGGCCGGCAAGGCGTAGCTGACCACGGGCAGGCCGACGAACCGGTATCCAGACGACGGCAGCGCGGCCAGTTCGAACGGCAGCCGCGGCAGACGCCGCCACGCCTGCTCGTCGGGCCCCAGCAGCCCCGCGAGCGCGACCATGACGAGGATGGGAATGGAGAAGGTCCGGTCGTTGCCGTAGCAGGTCAGCACCAGCGTGGCGATCGCATCGGGGTGCGTCGATCCGGCCGCGCGGGCGATCCAGGCGTCGGCGGTGTCGCGCGCCGCGATGGCGGTTTGTTCGGCGGGATCGGCCACGCTCAACGCGGCCCGGCAGAGCAGAGTGGTGCTCGCGTTGCTTCGGCTCCGAGGGGTGTCGCCCCAGCCCCCGTCGGCGTTGGCATGGTTGACGAGCCAGTGCAGGGCGCGGTCCACGGCGGGACGGTGCGCGACGGGGTCGAGCCGGTGCAGGGCGAAGGCGGCCACGGCGGTGGAGAGGGCGCTCGAGGCGAGATGCCCTTCCCAAAGACCGTCGTGCGTCCGCTCGGCGAGCAGACGCTCGACGAGGTGTTCGCGAATGGCGGCGACTGACGGGTCGGCATGCCTCTGGCAGGATTCTGGATTCAAAGAGGATGGTGCTCTCAAGGTTTGTCGGCGACCCGTTCGACATGGACTGGGACCGCAAGTGCCTCGCCGAGGACGCCCGAGGGCGTGTAGGCCTGGATGCGGTAGAGGTAGTCGCCCGTCGCGGAGACCGTGTCGACAAACCGGGGCCCGAGCGCCTTGCCGATGAGCGCGCCATTGCGGCGGACTTCGTAGCCGGCCACCCAGCTTGCGGGGTGCGCGACGGTGCAGGGCGGCCATGCGAGCGTCACCTGCCCCGGAACGGTCGCGTTCGTCGCGGCTGTGCAGGTCGAGGGCGTAGAGGGCGCATTCGGCAGCGCGCCGAGCGGTGCCTGGATCATCAGATCTTCGACGATTTCGTCGACTTCATCGAGCGTCATGAGGCCCCTGTCGGGCCAGGTGCGCGCGGAGATCATGCGCGATTCGGTGCGCGGGCCCGTTGCGCCGGAGGTCCAGACGAACGTGGCGTCGTCGTTGATCTGGATCCGTCCGGAGTCGAGCGCCCAGTATTTCCGGGCACCCGGGCCGAGACCGCGCACGGCGTAGAGCGTGGCGCTGGGGTCGGCGCAATCGCTCATGAAATCCGTGTCCCAGATGAGCTTGACAGGGCTTGCGAGTGCGTTCAAGGCCATGGCGAGAAGTGTTGCGAGGAGAAGAGTTGATCGAAGGGTGGACATGAGCAGGTTCCGTTTGGGCATGGACGCCATCGTCAGGATCCCACAGCGCGGCAACGCGTTGAGCCTCATGAGCGTAATCTTCCGCTGCCGTGCCGTAGACGGGCATCCCCGTCTTCAATCGAGGTGCCGTCATTTTACCGCAAACGATCCTGCTGAGTCCAGCGTCGCGTGCCTCCTGCGCGTTCACCTCTTGTAGTCGGTTCGGGCGCATCGCGGGCGGCGCGGAGCGGGGTGGGGCGAAGCCGTCCCGGCAAGCCGCGTCGAACACTTACTCGATTACGATTAGGATTACGAATCGACAAAGCTCACGACAAAGTATTTTCCTGAACCCTGAACCCTGAACCCTGAACCCTAAA
>CAYVJM010000364.1:0-2105 GCA_964451695.1 uncultured Lentisphaerales bacterium
CTGTCGCTGCTGCGCACGCGCGGCCGCTACCTCGTCCCCGGCCAGTACTCGGATCGCGGCGAGGTCGCCATTCCCCCGCATCAGATCACCTTCCGCGCCCTGCAGATCATCGGCAGCGGCCAGTACACGCTCGAGGACATTCGCGCCTACCTCGACTTCCTAGTCGAAAATCCGGCCGTCCAGCCGCGCTTCGCCTCCCTGCTCTCCTGCTATGCCGTTGCCGACGTGAAGACCGCGATGGCCGATGCCGCAACGGGCCGCGCGATCAAGGCGGTGTTCGCATGAAGCCCTGGGCGGCGCCGGGCGATGCCACCCGCCGTTGCCGTCGGGGTGCCTCGATGTTCGCGCTCCTCTGCGGCGACTTTCTCCTCGACCACCCTCGCGGCAGCATGCCCGAATGCCTCCGCGTGGCGCGCTCCCGCGCCCACGCGCTCGCCAGCCTGCCTTTCCACCCCGGTATGTGCGACGAGTTCTGGGGCGGCCCCGCCACCACCTGCCTGATGCCCTACGCCGTCGCCGCGCTCCCGCGCGAAGGGCGCGACGACACGGCCACCCTCGCCGCCTACAACGACACGACGCGCAGCTTCCAAGTTGGCGCCAACCACACGGTTCCGGACTACCGCACGCTGGTCGACAAGGGCTTGGGCGATTTCATCCGGCGCGCCGAGGACGCCTTCCAGCGCGATTCCTCGCCCTGTCGCGAGGCAATGCTGATCTCCCTCAAGGCCGTCTCGGACTATTTTCACCGCTCCGCCGCGTTCTGCCGCGCCTTCCACCCCGCCGCCGCCGCGCGCCTCGCGAAGATCGCGACGGGCAGGCCGGAGACATTCGCCGAGGGTGTCCAGCTCGTGATGGCGATCCACGACCTGCTCACGGCCGACAACGGCGGAGCCAACGCGCTCGGCCGGCTCGACCAATACCTGTTTCCGCTCTACGTCGCGGACGCGACCGGGCGCTGCGAGGCGCTTGAGGCACTCTGCCACCTGATGGTCGCCGTCGACCGCTACCACGAGATCACCAACATCGCCATCGGCGGCATGACGCCGGACGGCGCCAACGCCGAGAACGCGCTGAGCCTGCTCGTCCTCGAGGCCGTCGGACGCGTCCACTCCCCATCCACCAATCTTTCCGCTCGTCTCCACGACCAGAGCAGCGACACGTTTCTTCGCGCCTGTGTCGGGCTCATCGGCACGGGCATCGGCTTCCCGGCGGTCTTCAACGATCACGTCAACGTCCCCATGCTCGCCGCCGCCGGCATCCCCATCGAGGCCGCGCGCGACTACGCCCTCGTCGGCTGCGTCGAGGCCGTCGTGCCCGGTCGCCAGGTGCCGTGGAGCGACGGCCGCTTCAACATGCCGAAGATCTTCTGCTCCCTCATGCGAAGGCTGGAGGGATTCGGTTCCTACGAAACGCTCTGGAATGAACTGTCCACGCGCCTCGCCGAAGGCCTGCGCGCCTATCGGGCCGACTACGAGGCCGCGCTCGCGGCACGCCCGGCGGCGGACTACCCGATGCCGCTGCTCTCGGCGCTCGTGCGCGATTGCATCGCCCGCGACCGCGACGTTAACGACGGCGGGGCGGAGTTTCCACGCTTCCACGGCATCGCCATGATGGGGCTCGCCACGCTCGCCGACTCCCTGGCCGTCGTGAAAAAACTCGTGTTCGAGGAGAAGCGCATCCCGGCACGCCGCCTCGTCGAGGCCCTCGAACGCGACTTCGCGGGCGACGAGGAGCTGCGCCAGATCTGCCTCAACCACGCGCCCAAATACGGCAACGACGATCCGTACGTCGACGCGATCGCCGCGGACATCGTCCGCCTCGCCAGCCATCTCACGGGCGATCTTCGGCTCGCGGACGGAGGGCGGCTCTTCAGTTGCATGGCCTCCAACGTGCAGAACGTCTCCGCTGGCGCGATGACGCCGGCCACGCCCGACGGGCGCCACGCCAAGGCTCCGCTCTCCGACGCCGCGTCGCCCTCGGCCGGACGCGACCGCGAAGGTCCGACCGCGTTCGTGAACTCGATTGTGAAGCCCGACTACACCGCGCAGAACTGCACCGTTGTCAACATGCGCTTCGCACCCGCGATGTTCCAGGGCGAGGCGGGC
>CAYVJM010000365.1:0-2103 GCA_964451695.1 uncultured Lentisphaerales bacterium
CCCAGTCGGCGGCTTCAGCCGCCCTTCCGTACCCGAGGCTTCAGCCGCGCTGCGCCCCATACCCCCGGGGATGGCTGCGAAATACTTCCATTTTCAAAAATTTCATTGTCGAAGACAGGGAAAAAAGGGTAGACTGGTTCGGAAAAACCAGCAACCCGCACCTGCGGATCACTTTGCGAGGAACCGGCGATGAATTCCCATACGCAAGCTTTCATGAATCAGTTCAAGTTCGAGGGGCTGACGTTCGACGACGTCTCCCTCGTCACCCAATACGCGGACTTTCTCCCGGACACCACGTCGGTCGAGTCCCGCCTGACTTCGCGCATCACGCTGAACATCCCGTTTGTGAGCGCCGCGATGGACACGGTGACCGAGGCGCCCATGGCCATCGCCATGGCCATGATCGGCGGCATCGGCGTCATCCACAAGAACCTCGCCCCCGAGGCGCAGGCCGACCAGGTCAAGCAGGTCAAGCACCACCTCAACGGGCTCATCCACAGCCCCGTCACCTTCCGCGCCGGACAGACCATCGCCCAGATCCTCGCCATCCGCGCCGAAAAGAACTACACCTTCAGCGGCTTCCCCATCCTCGACGCCGACAACCGAGTCGTGGGCGTCCTCACCTCCAAGGACATCGCCTACGCCGAAGACGTCAACGCCAAGGTCGAGGAGGTCATGACGGACCAGGTCATCACGGCGCCCGAGGGGACGACGCTGGAGGAGGCCTACCGCATCATGCGCCGCCACAAGAAGGGCAAGCTGCCGCTCGTGGACAAGCAGGGCCGCCTCGCCGGTCTCTACAGCTTCACCGACGTCCACAATCTCGTCGAAAACAACCTGCCCATGGCCAACCGCGACGCCCAGTACCGCCTGCGGGCCGCCGCCGCCGTCAGCGGAGGCGCCGACTACGCCCGCGTCGAGATGCTCGCCGACGCCCAGGTCGACGTCGTCGTCGTCGACAGCGCCCACGGCCACACAAAAGGCATCATGGACATGGTGCGCTGGATCGCCCGGCACTACCCGGACATCGACATCGTGGCCGGCAACGTCGCCACTGGCGAGGGTGCCGTCGCGCTCCGCGACTGCGGCGCCCATGCCGTCAAGGTCGGCATCGGCCCCGGCTCCATCTGCACGACACGCGTCGTCTGCGGCGTCGGCGTCCCCCAGATCTCCGCCGTCTACAGCGCCTACCAGGCCCTCCAGGGCTCCATCCCCGTCATCTCCGATGGCGGCATTCGCCACTCCGGCGACGTCCCCAAGGCCCTCGTCGCAGGCGCCGAGTCCGTCATGCTCGGCTCCGTCCTCGCCGCCACCGACGAAAGCCCGGGAGAGAAGATCATCCACGAGGGGCGCCACTACGTCGTCTACCGCGGCATGGGCAGCCTCGCCGCCATGGTCTCCGGCAAGGGCAGCCGCGAACGCTATTCGCAGGCGGACACCGCCACGGACGAACTCGTCCCCCAGGGCATCGAGGGCATCGTCCCCTACGCCGGCTCCGTCAAGAAGGTCATGGTCCAGTTCACCGGCGGCCTGCGCTCCTCCCTCGGCTACTGCGGCGCCCGCTCCATCGCCGAGCTTCGTGAAAACGGCCGGATCGTCCGCGTCTCCGACGCTGGCGTCCGCGAAGCGCATCCGCACGACATCAAGATCATGCGCGAGGCGCCCAACTACCGCTCCTAGCCGCCGCGCCCGCCATGCACGGCACGACCCACGCGGAACGGCGGCGCATCCGGGGGCGCATGGGTCCGCGCCTCTACCACCGCCGCATCTTCCTCGAGGAAACCCGCGAGCTGAAGCTCGGCGGTCTCGTGCGCCTCTGTCCCATGCGCCTCCTCAAGCCGGCGCTCACCGTCGCCATGAAGGCCACCGGCCTCTGGAAACGCGGCTACCAGGAATTCCTCAGCCCCGTCGTCCGCCGCAACGCGTTCGCCATTCCCGGGCTCCCGGCCGCGCTCGAAGGCTTCACCATCCTCCACCTGAGCGACCTCCATCTCGACCTCGACGCCCGCCTCGCGCCCGTCGTCGCCCAGGCCATCGCAGGCCTCGAATACGACATCGCCGTCGTCACCGGCGATTTCAACAACTTCACCGTCCACATGGACG
>CAYVJM010000366.1:0-2076 GCA_964451695.1 uncultured Lentisphaerales bacterium
GACGTCCCGGGGCACAAGGGCGGGCGCGGAAACAAGGAGCTGACGGAATTCCTGGGCACGACGGCCATGGCCCTCGACGTCAACTCGATGAAGCCCCTGGACAATCTCTGCCATCCGATCTCGGTGATCCGCGATGCGCAGGCCCTCGCGGCCGAGGCCTTCGGCGCGGATCATGCGTTCTTCATCGTCAACGGCACGACGCACGGCGTCCAGGCGATGATCATGGCGACCTGCAACACCGGCGAGAAGGTCATCATGCCGCGCAACGTCCACCGCAGCGCGATCAACGCCCTCGTCGTGTGCGGCGCGCTGCCCGTGTACGTGAACCCCGGCGTCAACAAGGAGCTGGGAATTCCGCTGGGGATGTCGACCCAGGACGTGCGACGCGCGATCGAGGAGAACCCCGACGCGAAGGCGATTCTCGTCAACAACCCGACCTACTACGGCATCTGCTCGAACCTGCCGGAGATCGTGGCGCTCGCGCACGCCAACCACATGCTGGTCCTCGCGGACGAGGCGCACGGCACGCACTTCTACTTCCACGACAAGCTGCCGATCTCGGCGATGGCGGCCGGGGCGGACATGGCGGCGGTGAGCATGCACAAGACGGGCGGTTCGCTCACGCAGAGCTCGATCCTGCTCGCCCGCAATTCGGTCAACCCGGACTACGTCCGCCAGGTGATCAACCTCACGCAGACCACCTCGGCCTCGTACCTGCTGCTCTCGTCGCTGGACATCGCCCGCAAGAACCTCTCGCTCAACGGCTACGCGATGTACACGAAGACGATCGACTTCGCGAACTACGCCCGCGAGGAGATCAACCGTCTCGGCGGCTACTACGCCTTCGGCACGGAGCTGGTGGACAACGACACGGTATTCGGCTTCGACTCGACGAAGCTCTCGATCCACACGCGCAACATCGGCCTTGCCGGAATCGAAGTCTACGACCTGCTGCGCGACGACTACGGGATCCAGATCGAGTTCGGCGACATCGGCAACATTCTGGCGATCATCTCTTCGGGCGACCGGAACATGGAGATCGAGCGGCTCATCTCGGCCCTCGCCGAGATCAAGCGCCTCCACCAGAAGGACCCCCGCGACCTCTTCGACCACGAATACATCAACCCGCAGATCGCGATGGGTCCGAAGGAGGCGTTCTACTCCCGCAAGAAGTCCCTGCCCATCCGCGAGACCGTCGGGCACGTCTGCGGGGAGTTCGTCATGAGCTACCCGCCGGGCATCCCGATCCTCGCCCCGGGCGAGCGCATCACGCAGGACATCCTCGACCACATCCTCTACGCGAAGGGCAAGGGATGCTTCATGACGGGCACCGAGGACATGGACATGGAGTACGTCAACGTCGTCGATGCGGACTGATCCGGCTGCGTCCTCAGGAGGTTTTCAAGACATGGAACTTTGGTACACGGACCAGCACACGAAGGCGGTCCAGTTCTCGATCAAGAGCAAGCGCCAGCTCGCCAGCCACCAGAGCGAAATCCAGCGCATCGACATCCTCGAAACCTACGAGTACGGGCGAGTCCTCGTCCTCGACGGCGAGCTCATGGTCACCGAGAAGGACGAGTTCATCTACCACGAGATGATCACCCACGTCTCGATGGCCGTCCACCCGAACGTCAAGGACGTGCTCGTCATCGGCGCCGGCGACGGAGGGACGATCCGCGAGCTGACGAAGTACCCGTTCATCGAGAACATCGACATGGTCGAGGTGGACAAGGACGTCGTCACGCTCTGCATGGTCCACATGCCCTTCACAGCCTGCAAGCTCCAGGACCGGCGCGTCCACATGTACTTCGAGGAGGGGCTGCGCTTCGTCCGCGCCCAGAAGTCCGAGTACGACCTGATCATCGTGGACTGCGCCGACCCCTACGGCCCCGCCGAGGGGCTCTTCACCCGCGAGTTCTACGGCAACTGCTTCAAGGCGCTGCGCGACGACGGCATCCTCATCAACCAGCACGAGAGCCCGTTCTACAGCGAGCATTCGATGACGGTTCAGAAGGCCCACAAGCAGATCGCCGCCGTCTTCCCCCTGAGCATGGTCTACCAGTGCCACATCCC
>CAYVJM010000367.1:0-2072 GCA_964451695.1 uncultured Lentisphaerales bacterium
TTCAGGTTCTTGTGCCAGCAATGGCTTGAAGGTTCGACTCCTTTCGGGTGCACCAGCTTTGAAGACACAACGCCAAGACGGCATGAAGACAGAGGCGGCAATCGGGCTGGGATCGAACTTGGGAGACAGACTGGCGAACCTGCGCGAAGCCGCGGTACGCCTCGCAGCCCTGTCTGGAGTCGTCCGCGTCGCGAAGTCGTCGGTCTACGAGACGGAGCCCGTCGACGTCCCGGCTGAATTCGCCTCGCTGCGCTTTCTCAACGCCGTGGCGGTGTTCGAGGTCGAGATGCCGGTCGAGGCGTGGTCGGACGCCGTCCACGCAATCGAAGACGCGCTGCTGCGCGTGCGCACGGGCGTTCGCCACGCGCCGCGCACCATCGACCTCGATCTGCTCTACTTCGGCGCCGTCGTCTTGGACCGGCCTCATCTGCGCCTGCCGCACCCGCAATGCGTCTCGCGCCGGTTCGTCTGCGAGCCTCTGGCCGAGCTGCGGCCCCGGCTCGTGCTGCCGGGCGCGAGCCGCACCGTCGCCGAGATCCTCGCGGCGCTGCCGGCGGCGCCCCGGGTGGCGCGCTTCGCTCCGGCATCGGCCTGGTGATGGGGAGCGCGGCCGCGCGCTACACGATCAGCGGCCGGTGGAGCATGTGTTCGTACATCTCCATGTAGGCCTTGGCGCAGACCTGGTGGGTGAAGCGCGCGGCGCTTTCCCGCATGATGCGCGAAATCTGCGCGGCGCGATCCTCGGCGGGCAGCGCGTGGAAGCGCATCGCCTCGTCGATGCCCCAGGCGAGCGCGGCGGCGTCGTAGTGCTTGAAGGCGAAGCCGTTTCCGCGGCCGGCGGCCACGTCGAGGTGATCCACGGTGTCGTGGAGTCCGCCCGTGTCGTGCACGATCGGAAGCGAGCCGTAGAGGACGCCGACCATCTGCGGGAGGCCGCAGGGCTCGAAGCGCGAAGGCATGAGGACGAAGTCCGAACCGGCGTAGGCGAGGCGTGAAAGCGTTTCTTCGAAGCCGGCGACCGCCACGCGCCCGTGGATGTTGTGGAAGTTGACGATGTCGTTGAAAACGCGCTGGTAGTCGCCGTTGGCGACGAAGACGACCTGCAGCTTCCGGTCCCAATACTTTGAAACGGTGCGGTAGAGAATCTCCGCAAGGAGCTGGCAGCCCTTCTGAATGGGATCGAGCCGCGACGGCCAGAAGAGGATGGGCGCGGCATCGTCCACCTCGAGCGACAGCCGCTCCTGGAGTTCGCGCTTGGCGGCCCGACGGCCTTCGACGTGCGTGGCGGCGTCGTAGCGCAGCGGAAGGGCGTCGTCGGTGGCCGGGTTGTAGTTGGCGTCCGGCGCGTTGAGGACGCCCTCGGCGCAGCCAGCGGCGAACTTGCCGCGCATCTCCTGGCGAATCTGGGGCGGGACGAAGTCGTGCATGCCCTCGACGATCTCGCGCAGGAACGTGGGGCTCACCGTGTTGATGTAATGGGAGGCGAAGATGCCGCTGGCGAGCAGGTCGACCTTGTTCGCGGAGCGCGTCTCCTCGTAGTTCCAGGGCTGACGCATGTAGTAGAGGTGCTGCCAGAACTCGGCGGCGTCGATGCCCGTGTTCTCGATGCGCTCCAGCGTGACCTCCTGGGTGTGGATGTTGTGGACGGTGAAGAGGCAGGGAATGCCCATGCGGCGGGCGGCGGCGGGGACGAGGCCGGTCATCCAGTCGTTGCAGTGGACGAGATCGGGCTGGACGGCGGGGATGATGTTGTTGATGACCTCGCGCTGGAACGCGAGCGCCAGCTTCGGGTTGTCCTCGCTGTAGGAGCTGTAGACCGAGTCGCGGTAGTAGAACATGCGGTCCTGGGCGAGGTGGATGCGGGATTCGGGCAGCTTGGCCTTGTAGCGCTTCAGCTCGCTGTCGATGAGGCTCCCGACGTCCATGTGGAACATCTTGCGGTAGTGCGGCAGAGCGACGTGGACGTCCGCGCCCTCCTCGAAGAGCGCGCTCACGAGCGAGGCCGAGACGTCCGCCATGCCGCCGGCCTTGGCGGACATGCGGTTGGCCATGTTGCCCATGCCGGGCGGCAG
>CAYVJM010000368.1:0-2061 GCA_964451695.1 uncultured Lentisphaerales bacterium
ACGTCGCCCTCGACGAGCCGTTCCGCTGGACGCTGCTGGAAGGCGCCAAGGGCGTCCAGCTCGCCGAGATCGGCCTGAAGTCCCACGCCGAGCGCCGCTGGCTCGATCTCCCCGCGCTGGATGCCTAGCGACACGACCCCGAACGAATTGGAGACTTCAGACATGTCCGAGAAACGCATCGCCCTCGTCACTGGCGGCGCCCGGGGCATTGGCCTCGGTTGCTCGCTCGCGCTCGCGAAGGAGGGCTTCGACCTCGTCGTCGCGGGGCGCCGCCCCGAAGCCGATTGCGCGGCGGCGCTCGACGCCTTGCGCCAGGCCGGCGCGCGCGTCGCCTACGCCGTCTGCGACGTCGCCTCCGCCGAGGATCGCGCGGCGTTGCTCGACGCGGCGCGGCGCGCGTTCGGCCGGCTTCACGTCCTCGTCAACAACGCGGGTGTCGCCCCGCGCCAGCGCGCCGACATCCTCGAGGCGACGGAAGAGAGCTTCAACGACGTTCTCGACACGAACCTGCGCGGCCCCTACTTTCTCACGCAGGCCGTTGCGCGCTGGATGATCGAACAGCAGCGGGCTGACACTGCGTACCGCGGCTGCATCGTCAACGTCTCTTCGATTTCCGCCACCGTCGTCTCCACGAGTCGCGGCGAATACTGCCTCTCGAAGGCGGGCGTTTCGATGGCGACGCAGCTCTGGGCCGCGCGCCTCGCCGAGTTCGGCATCAACGTCTACGAGATCCGTCCGGGCGTCATCGCCACGGACATGACCGCGGGCGTCAAGGCCAAGTACGACGCGGTGATTGCAAACGGCGGCATCCCTTTGCGCCGCTGGGGCCTCCCCGAGGACGTCGGGCGCGCCGTCGGCGCGCTCGCGACGGGCGCTTTGCCCTATTCCACGGGCCAGGTTCTCATGGTCGACGGCGGCATGACGATCCAGCAACTCTAGTCCGCACCCGTCCCCGGCGCCGAACATCCTCCCCGCGATGAACAAGTCCTTCAACCCGAGCATCGCCGCGCGCGATCTGAAGTACTACATTTTCGACTGGGACGACAACATCCTGCGCATGCCCACGCACATCCACCTCGAGCGCCGCCTTGCCAACGGCACGTGGGTGCCGCACCTCGTCTCCACGGCGCTTTTCTCCGTCATTCGCAACGACACCGTGAACTACCGTCCGCCGGGCGGCGTCTGGGAGAAGGCGTTCGTCGAATTCAGGGATTTCGCGCAAGACGACGAAAGCAAGTTCCTCAAGGACGCGCGGGAGGCGATCGACCGACTGCTGAGCGGTGCCGAGAAGGCCGCGCCGAGCTTCGGCACTTTCCGCCGCACGCTCATCGAAGGGCGCATTTTCGCCATCGTCACCGCCCGCGGACACCAGCCCGCGACGCTGCGCAAGGGCGTCGAGCTCTTCATCGAGCGCGTCCTCACCTCGACCGAGCGCGCGACGATGCTCTACAACCTGCGCGGCTACCTCGTCTGCTACGAAGGGAAGCAGCGTAGCGACGATCTCGACGACCAGGCGGTCATTGACAATTACCTTGCGCTCAACCGCTATCACGCCGTCACGTCGCCGGCGTTCATGGATCTCGTCAAGAACGCGGCCGTGCCAGACCCCGAGCGTTCGGAAACGCGGAAGCAGTTTGCGATCCTCGACTTTCTCGACCACCTTTTCCGCATCATCGAACGCATCGGCGCGACGAAGCCGGTGAGCGTGGGGTTTTCGGACGACGATCCAGCCAACGTCCACGCCGTGATGGCGTTCATCCAAGAGACCCTCGCCAAGCGCTTTCCCGCCGTCAAGTTCGTCGTCTACGATACTTCGGACCCCGACGTGGAGAAGGGGCACAAGCTGATTGTCTCCGGCCAGCTCGATCTGCCGATCCGGTGACCGCGGCCATGCCTGGGAGGCGGCCGAAAATCGCTGAAAAACCGCTGTTGACATCCCGGGGGCGGTGTGGTAGATTGTGCGACGTTTTCCACTTCGTGGGGCTATAGCTCAGTTGGTAGAGCGCTTGAATGGCATTCAAGAGGCCAGGAGTTCGACCCTCCTTAGCTCCACCAGTTTTA
>CAYVJM010000369.1:0-2032 GCA_964451695.1 uncultured Lentisphaerales bacterium
GCGGCTGAAGCGCGCGTCCGGCGTGAAGATCGACGGCAGCCTCGCCGATTGGTCCACCGACCAGCAGATGCCCGCTTGGATGCTCGGGCCGCGCGGCGACAAGGAGGCCACAAAGGTCTACATGAGCTATGCGAACGAAGGTCTCTACCTGGCCTTCGACATCGCCGACAGCAAGTGCTTCACTTCCGATCCGAACTCCTTCTGGCGTGCGGCGGACTGCCTCGAGGTGATGTTCACCCCGGTCGGCGACTTCACGGTTGGCAAGGCCTGGGGGCTTGAACACCACCAGTTCTGGTTCTGCCCGCTGGCCAACGAAGGACGCGCCTTCGCGGGATTCTGGGCGCGCGCGGAAGGCCAGAAGACGGAGAGCGACATCCAGGACATCAAGACCGCGGTGAAGAAGACCGGCGACGCCGCGACCGGCGGCTACACCATGGAAATCTTCATCCCCGCCGCGCGCATCAACGGGTACAAGCCCGCGAAGGGCACCGTCGCCGGCCTCAGCTTCACCCTCGCCGTCCAGGGCCACCGCGATCCGCGCGAGGTCTTCTGGCCCGCGAGCAAGGCCGACAACCTCGTCACCTCCCCGTGGAAGTGGGGCAAGGTCGTGTTTGAATAGCCGGATATCCTTCCCTTCACGCGGCGAGAATGCCGCGTGAAGGGAAGAAAACTTTGTCGCGAGTTTTGTCGCGAGCTTCGTCGAAACCAGAATGCAGGATGTGCGCCGCAGAGGGCGCACCTCAAGAAGAGAAGACTTGGAGCAAGCAAGAAATGAAACGGAAACACGTTTCGCGCGTCGCCTTCGCCGCGGTTCTTTTCGCGGCGGTCACGCAGACCGGGTGCCGTCCTCCGGCGCCGCCGCCTCAACCGCAGGCCGCGGCACCAACAGCTGAACCGCAGGCCGCGGCGCCAACGGCTGAACCGCAGGCCGCGGTGCCGACGGCAGAACCGCAGGTTGAGAAGTCCACCCGCCTGACCCTCAATGTCAGCAACCTTCGCAAGATCGACGAAGTGGACCTCGGCACGGCCGATCCGGGCCGCGAGGTCCGGATCGCCCCCGCCGGTACCGCCCATGCGCGGGTTGAAATCCTTGGCCGCCAGGCGCTGACCCTTCCCGGTGGGACGAATTCGCCGCACCGTTATGTCGCCGTGCGTCTCGGCGCCGGCAAGGGGCTCAAGGCCGGCGTTCCCTACGTGCTGCGCCTCGAATACCCCGAGGATACGTCGCGCAGCTACGTCGTGTGGAACGCCGGCAACGAGACGCGCCGCGGCTTTCATACGGGAACGACGCTGGGCGACGCGCTCAAGATGCCGTACGTCTTCGGCAATCCGGAGTCGCTGTCCTATCCGCTGTCGGGCAAGTGGGAGACTTGGGAGACGGTGTTTGAGCTCCATCCCCACTTTCCGGATTTCCCCAAGCCGGGTGCCCGCAGCCAGACGCCCGAGAACGGCTTCTGGGTCGTCGTGCTCGCCTACAGCCAGGAGAACGACCCGACGTCCGCCGGCATCGCCCTCGGCCGCATCGCGCTCTACGAGGCGCCGCAGCAGGAGGGGAAGCTCGCCCTCCCGCTCAAGCGTCCGCCCGAAGGCCTCCCGCGCCGCCATGTGTTCTGGCGCGAGGAAATGTCCGACGGCATCGCCTTCGACGACAAGAACCCGGCGTTCGACGCGGACAAGCGGGCGGACTGGTTCGAGGCCAAGATGCGCCTCGCCAAGTTCCTCGGCGTGGACACGTTCTCGCGCGACCTGCTCGAGTTCGGCCACAACCAGGGCTGGGACTCCTCGAAATTCGGCGGCAACGACTGGGTCTACCAGTCCAGCCGCCCCGGCCTCTGGAGCGAGCTCGTCGCCCGCGCCGGACGCAACGGCCTCTACGTCCTGCCCATGTACGAATACTGCGGCAGCATGGGCGGCAGGCTCGCGCTCGGACCGCAGAAGCGCTGCAAGACCCTCAACCAGCTCCGCAAGGGCCCGAACGGGCGCGACGACTACACGCACATCCACTGGAGCGAGAAGGGCAACGCCGACGTCA
>CAYVJM010000370.1:0-2022 GCA_964451695.1 uncultured Lentisphaerales bacterium
TTCAAGAGCCCCGACACGATCACGCAGACGCATCCGCTCTACGCGATGCTCGGCAAGCGCCCCGACGCCATCCGCGCGCAGGCGGAGACGCTGGCCGCGCGGCTGTGCCCCCTTCTCGCGCCGCGTCCCGTCGAGGTCGTCGCCCACGAGTCCTTCCTCGGCGGTGGCGCCGTCCCGGCCCAGCCTCTTCCTTCCTTCGCCGTGGCCATCGCGACCGACCGCCCCGACGACTTGGCGCGTGCGTTGCGCGCCTGCCGCGTGCCCGTCTGCCCGCGCATCCACGACCAGACGGTCTACCTCGACATGCGCACCGTCTCCGAGGCGGAGTGCGACCTCGTGGCGGAATCCTTCCGCGAAATCGCCGGGAGCGCCTCATGACGCCGGAGGCGGCCTGCAGACGAGCGGAGGTCATGGCGCGTTCCGCGAAGCTGGGGCATTGCGCGTGCGATCCCGCCAAGCCCTGCCCCTGTCCGCTCCTGCTTTCGAGGAACATCTGCTCCTGCGCCGGTGAGACGGCAGGTCGGGTCCCCGAGCTCCGGGCGAGCGCCGGATGCGCCTCGCCCGATGCCGCGCGCGGCATCCGGCTGACGCTCGGCACTGCGGGCCACATCGACCACGGCAAGACCTCGATCGTCCAGGCGCTCACGGGCACGTGGTGCGCGCGGCGGCCCGAGGAGATGGCGCGCGGCATGACGATCGACCTGGGCTTCGCGGCGTGGGACGCCGGCGACGGCCTGCGTCTCGGCATCGTCGACGTGCCGGGGCACGAGCGCTTCATCCACAACATGGTCGCGGGCGCCAGCGGCATCGACGTGGTCATGCTCGTCGTCGCCGCCGACGACGGCGTGATGCCCCAGACCGTCGAACACGTCCAGATCGTCCGCATGCTGGGCGTCCGCAAGGGGCTCATCGTCCTCAACAAATGCGACTTGGCCGACGAGGCGCGGCAGACGCGCGTGGAGGCGGACGTCCGCGACTGCGTCAAAGGCACGTTTCTCGAAACTGCCGAGTGCGTCCGTTTCTCCGCCAAGACGAACGCCGGACTTGACGCGCTGAAGGCCGCCCTGCGGCGCCTCGTCGCCGAGACCGCCGAGCGCGACGACCAGAGCCCCTTTCTCCTCCACGTCGAACGGGCGTTCCAGCTCAAGGGGCTCGGCACGATCATCTCGGGCATTCCGCGCTCGGGGACCGTCAAGCTCGGCGACGAGGTCGAGCTGTTGCCGGAGGGCACGCGCCACCGCGTGCGCGGGCTGCAGGTGTACGGCCGCGCAATGGAGGCAGGGCGCGCTGGCGAATGCGTCGCGCTGAGGCTTTCGGACATCTCCCGCGAGGCCGCAGAACGTGGCAAGGTCGTCGCACCGCCCGGCTATTTCAAGGCGCATCGCTTCCTCAACGTGCGCCTCCACTACCTGCCCACCCACATCAAGCCCCTGGAGCCGCGCACGGCCGTCATGCTCCACGTCGGCACGTCGGAGACGCCGGGCCATCTGCTCCTCCCGACCCTCGACAAGCTCGCGCCCGGGTCGGAGACGTTCGCCCAGATCCAGCTCGACCGGCCCGTCGTCGCGGCCCCGGGGGACTTCTACCTCGTCCGCCGCCGCTCTCCGGCGGAGACGCTGGGCGGCGGCACGGTGATCGACTTCTCCGAAACCAAGTTGCGCCGCGGGCGCGGCGCCTGGACGGAGGGGCGCGCCGCGGCCGCCGCAGCCGCGGGCGACGACGCCGAGAAGATGCGCCTCGCGCTGGAGAAGGCGGGCGACGAACCCTGCCACCTCGACAACTGGGCGAAGCTCGCGTCCGTCGCCCCCGACGCCGCGCGCGCCGCGGCGGCCGCGCTGACCGCCGCCGGAAAGGCCATCGAACTCCCCGGTTCCCGCTACGCCGCCTCCGCCGCGCTCGACGCCTGCCGCGCGGCCTTCGTCGCGCGGATGGAATCGCTGCACACCGCGAACCCGCTCCACCGCGGATTCGAGAAGAAGACGATCTGCCAGGGGTTCCCCGGCTCGCGCCTCCTGCTGGATC
>CAYVJM010000371.1:0-2020 GCA_964451695.1 uncultured Lentisphaerales bacterium
ACAACGGCGTCGCGACGCTGATTTCGTTCTCCTGGAAGGCGTTCTTCAACCGTCTTCCAGCCGATGGCGACGCCTGGAGCTTCGAGGCGCTGCACTGGGAGCAGGGAGGCTATTCCTGGGGCGGAAGCCAGTCGGTCCACAATCGCTCCAGCTTCGGCTCGCTCGTCTTCGCGAACCTCACAGAGGCCAACCGGCGCGCCATCAAGCGCCGCCTGATCCCCGCCGCCGCGGCCGTCTACCGCAACGAGATCCGCCCGGCCAACGGCTGCGTGGAAATCTGGGAGGATCCGGAGCTCGGCGACCGCGACTTCTTCTCCGCCGCGATCAAACCCCTTCGCGAGACTCTCGATGGCTACCTCAAGCAAGTGGCGCCGACTATGACCGACGCCGAGGTCGATCTGCTCTTCGACAAGGCCGTCCCGCAATGGATGAACATCAAGTACGTCGTCGCCGATCTCCGGCGCGCCGCCCTCGCCGAGCGGCGGATTTCGGGGAAATGAATCGACTTTCCCCATGATCCTACCGCTTGGCATTTCCCTCAAATCGATCGCCGACCCGCTCACGCACGAGGCCATCGCGCTGCTTTCGCAGAGCGCGTTCCGCACGTTCGAAACGACGCCGTGGATCTTCACCGGAGCCGATGCAGACGCCCTGAAGACGGCGCTGACGGGAATGATCCGCTCCACGGGGAGGGCCGTTCCAACCTTCCATGCTCCGTACGGGCCCCGGCATGATCTCTCCGCGCCCGACGAATCGGTCCGGACGGGCGCTGTCGCCAGCTTGCAGGCCGAATTCCACGAGGCGAAGCGCTTCGACGCCGAGCTGGTCGTGGTCCATGCCTCGGTTGAGCCCGTCGCGCCCGAACTCCGCACATCGCACCTCGCGCAGCTCCGCAAGTCGCTACGCGATCTCGACCCCGGGCTGAAGCAGTTCGGCCTGCGCCTGGCGGTCGAGCTTCTGCCCCGGAGTTGCATTGGCAATACCACCGCGGAGCTTCTCGGCATCCTTGAAGGCTTCGACGAGACTTTCGGCGTCTGCCTGGATGTCAACCACATGATGACACGCGCCGACACGCTTCCCCAGACCGTGCGGGATCTGGGCCGCCGTCTGCTTTCCCTTCACATCTCCGACTACGGGGGGATCGACGAGGATCATGCATTGCCCGGAACGGGGGTCGTTCCGTGGGAGGCTTTGCTCGCCGCCCTCGCCGCGATCGGCTATCAGGGCGTCTTCAACTATGAAGTCCGACTGCCCGGCCTCTCGCCGTCTGAACGCATCGCCGCCGTCGAACGCAACTACACGACATTCATCCTGCCTCTGATGCGCTGCGTCGCGCCGAGGTCGATCTAGACTGGGAACAACCCCGACACCCGCCCAGCGGATGGTTCGGAAACGCCTTTTGATTCCCCTGAGGAGCCTTTGAGATGCGGTATCATTCCAACCAAGCACAGAAGCCCTTTCGGTTGCCCGTCGTCTTCCGTTTGGGGCACTCTGTCTCGGTTTGCTCCGCGGCGCTGCTGCTGGGCGCCGTTGCGGGCGCCGTCGGCGCGGACGACGTCTCCGCCCGCATCGCGTCGGCGCGGCTGAACGACGAGCAGGGCCTCTGGAAGGCCGCCCCGATTGTCGTCTTCGCAATTCCCGCGATCTCCGCGCAACCGCGCCTGCCCGACCGTCTGCCAACAGACGGCCGCGTCGCCGGCGCGCTCGATCTCGTGCTGACGCCCGGCGAATCCGAACCCGTCTCGTTCTACGTCTTCGCAGCCGATCTGGTCGAGGCGTTCGTTGTCCGCGCGGGTGAATTGAAGGGAAATGGCCTTGCGCTTTCCGCCTCCTGCCTCGATGTCAAGTCGGTCGGATGCTGGCCGCAGGCCATGGGCGCGTGGCACGTCCACGACCGAATCGCCGTCGGCGATTCGGTCGTGCCCGAGTTGCTCCTCAACGACGTCCGCGTGGCGGAGTCCCCTGTGCCGATCGCCGATGCCGCCGCGCCGGTGCCGGCGCCGATCGCGAAGGGGAGGGG
>CAYVJM010000372.1:0-2011 GCA_964451695.1 uncultured Lentisphaerales bacterium
TGGCCACACCATCAAGAAACCCGTACCGGTAAAACCACCGCGGAGATGTGCTGCCTTTCGCGTAGCAGAACCATCGTTGCTGATCGCTGACATAGATATTGGGATAGATAAGATGGGAGGTCCAGAACCAACCGAGTTCGTCATCCCAGAACCATACGTCCGCGGGGCTTGTGCCGACAGCATACAACCATCCATGCTCGGAATGGAATACCCATCCCCCGGTGGGGCCATAGAACATGCCCAGCCATCCTACCCATCGCCAGCCATCCGCCATCGATGTTGATCCGTCAAACCAGGAGACAGGAGCAATGATACGGAACGAGATGGTGGGGCTGTTATTCAGAACTTGCTCATTCGGGTAGATGGAAGTCCAGCAGTACCCAGTTAACCGGAAAGTGTGAAGGCCGGGAGAGGACGGCAAGCTCTCCGAACGCAATTCACCATTGAAAGTAAAGGACTCACCCGGCGTCATATCTCCGTAATGATTCCAGATATGAAAATCGAATCCACTCGCCCATGAAATAGGTGCGAGTTTTATTCCACATGAGTATTGACCACTTAAGCTGTAAGGGTTCCAATAGCCTTCCCATGTAACATCACCGGTATTCTGAACGGAGACGCTGAACGGCAGGCTCTCGCCCGGGCATATCCATGCGGGAATTGAATATGAAATAACACGTCCGCTTCTGGCTGCAACGGCCATGTCCGCAACACTTAGCATGCCCAGTAAGCAGAGGATACGTGACCAACCTCCCCCATAAATGGTTCGAATGCAGAAGGCCCTTGTTGCCATGGTATTCATCAGTTCCTTTTCTTCGCCCCTTCTGAGAGCGTGCGCTACACGAAGGCGCAGCCTGGCCAATTTGAAAACAGGTCACGAGCATCCCATAGGCTTGCCCGGTGACACTCCGGTTTTCATGCTTTGCCCCTATTATACGTGCGGGAGGGGGAGGGGGTCAACCCCGGCTCTCTTAAAAAAGTGTCGGCTTCGGCGCCGTTCGACTGTAGCCTACTGGCGCATGAAAATGGCGCTTCCGGGTCTGTGGGGGATTTTACCCGCTCCGTTCACCCGAAGTACCCCCGCAGCGACACCGACGGGCTCCAGCCCCGGCTAGCGTAAACGACCGTGTCGTAGGCGGACGCAGCGACGTCACGGTAACGCGCCCGCGCCACGCAGATCATGAACCTGCTGCTGCTGGCCCCGGAGATCCAGGAGGCGCTCCTGTTCCTGCCGCGCACCGTCAAGGGCCGCGACCCGATCCGCGAGCACCACATCCGGCCCATCGCCGCCGAGATCGACTGGCGCAGGCAGCGGGAGAGGTGGAAACCGCTATTGCCATGATTCCCATTGCCCAGTAGGCATGTTTCTGAACCAACGAGGACTCGTCGCACCGTTATACCACAACCATGCGCCATCGCTGTTGCGGTAGAGGAAGGGATAGGTCGTGCTGCTGGTCCAGAGCCAGCCCATGTCCTGCGCGTAGAGCCAGATGCTCTCAGGCGTGGCACTGCCCGGAACGAAGAAAAACCCGTGCTTGTTGTGCCAGATCCAGCCCTTGCCGCCCATCGGCAGGTAGTCCCCAAGCCAGGCCAAACGCCGCCAACCACCGCCAATGTCGGTATAGTCGGCGTCCCAAGCGATGATTCCACTGCTTGTCCATTTGGCGTATAGCGTCACGGCCGCGTTGGCCGTGTAGCTGACCCCGGCGGCGTAGTCCATGCCCGACCCGTCCGCAGCGGTGTTCCAGCCCGCGAAGGTGTAGCCGGTTTTCGACAGGCCCTCGCTGTTGGACGCCAGCGTCAACGCCACATCATGCATTTTCGTCTGCGACGCCGGGGCCGTCCCGCTGGTCGCGTCGTTGCCGTTGTACGCGACCGTGTAGGTGATTGGCGTCCACTTCGCGTAGAGCGTCACCGTCGCGCCTTGCGTGGCGGCGAGGTTCAGTACGCTCTGCCCGTCGGTGTAGGCGACCGCCCCGCCGGCCGTCGTCGCCCACCCGGCAAACGTGTA
>CAYVJM010000373.1:0-1999 GCA_964451695.1 uncultured Lentisphaerales bacterium
AGGCTAGGTTCGACCGCATCGCGGGCGGCGCGTCGAGCGGGGCCGCAAGCGCTTCTGCATACAGCGCAGTGGCGGTGGAGAGGAGATCAGGTAGCGGCGCGGATGGGGCGGTGCGATACCCGCCTGCGGGATCGCGGCAGACGGCAAGAAATCGGCAGGCTTCCAGGGCCTGGGCGCGCGATCCGGCATGGATGAGCAGGACGACCGCCGCGGCCGTGGCGGGGGTGCTCCCTTGAGTCGCGCCGAGATGGTTGGCGTAGCCGCCGTCCGGTGTGCGGAGCGATTCGAGCGAGACCAGCGCTTCCGGCGTCTGCGGCCAGGACATCCCGGCATCGTGATGTGCCTGCGCGGCCAGATACGCGGCGTACACGGTGCTGTGCTCGGCGCCCTCGCGTTCGTGATTGTAGCCGCCGTCGGCGCTGCGGTGGCGGACGATCACGCGAAGCGCTTGGTCGCGCAGTTCGGTGTCGCTCGGCTGGCCGCAGCCCGCGCGGTCGAGCGCGTGGAGGCAGCGCAGTGCCGAGGCGCAGTCGACGAAGGATGGCGAGGGCGTGTCGAGGGCCCGCTGGACGAAAGCGCGGAGTCCTTGCGGATTGCGCGGTGCGGCGCCGAGGGCGAGCAGGGCGTCGAGGCCGAAGCCGCTGTAGTAGAGATCGGGTTCGCCCGCGCGATTTGCGAATGCGGCGTTGTCGTCGCAGGCGTCGAGGAGGAAGGCGGCGATGCGCGCCGCGCTTTCCGGGGCGAGCAAACGGGCCGACTGCCGGGCGATGTCGACGAGATCAGAAACGGCGTTGCTCGGGTTCATCGAGGACGGGCTCCGGATCGGCGAGTATTTTAGCGACGAGGCGCGTCAGCACGGCTTTGAGCGGCACGTTGCGAAGCGGCGTCAGCGCGTCGAGGGCGGCGAGGCGATGCGTCGCGCGCAGGGCGGGGCCGTCGGCGGCCATGGCGGAGTCGGCGTCCTGGAGGTCGTCGTGGATCTGGTAGGCGATGCCGAGCGCGCGGCTGAAGGCGGCGAGGGCGTCGCATGTCGCCGCATTCGCGCCGCCGGCGACGGCCCCGAGGAGAATGGCGACTTCGAAGGCGGGCGCCGTCTTGCGGGCGAACATCTGGAGGCGGGCGTCGATCGACGGAGTTTCGGCGCGCTCGCGCCAGTGCAGTTCCTCGCCCTGTCCGGCGCAGAGGCGAATGTGCGCGTCGGCGGCGATGGCGAGCATGCGCAGGCGGCGGGCGTCGTCCGTCGGGGCGCAGGCGAGCAGGCGGTAGCCGGCGCCGATGAGGAGGTCGCCGACGTTGAGGGCGATCGGGACGCCATGCTGCCGGTGCAGCGTGGGCTCGCCGTAGCGCGAGTCGTCGTGGTCCTCGATGTCGTCGTGGATCAGCGAGGCTTTGTGGAAGCATTCCGTCGCGAGGGCGGCCGCTTCGATGCAGGCCTCGGAGGACGCACCGCCGGACAGGGCGTGGAAGACGGAGGTGGCGAGCAGCGGACGCCACCGCTTGCCCGCGCCGCCCATCCAGGCAAGGGCGATGTCGGCGGCGGGACTGGGCTCGAGGGCGAGTTTGGCGCGGAGGGACGCGGGCGCGAACCAGTGGCTGACTTCCGCGCGGCATTGCTCCACCGTGACGCCGGGATATCCGGTGGGCGGTCCCGAGAGTCGAATGCATTCCCGGACGTGGTCGAGGTCGACGTCGGTGGTGTCGCAACCATCGCGCAGGAGCGGGATCGCGAGGGCAGGGAGGGATTCGGCGGCGAGCCGGGAGAAGGATGTTTCGAGGGCGGGCAGGCAGCTCACGCCGATCACGGCGTCGAGTTCGCCTTCGCGGAGCATGCCGGCGGCGGCCTCGGAACCTTCGGCGATCAGGACGGCATAGCCGAGATCGACGGCTTCGCGCTGGAGGGTGCCGAGGGGGCAGCGGCCGCACTCCTCGCAGAGCAGGCCGAACTCGTCGTGATGTGCCGGGCAGTCTTTGCGCGAGCGAAGGCATTGCGGGAGGAGGA
>CAYVJM010000374.1:0-1979 GCA_964451695.1 uncultured Lentisphaerales bacterium
CGGGGCGCCGACGAGGAGGCGCTCGCCGTCCAGGGCCACGCTGTAGCCAAAGTTGCGCTCGGGATCCGAGATGCGGTCGATGTAGAGCGTGTTGGCGAAGTCGTCTGTAGCCACCGCGCGCTCGTAGAGGAATACTCGGCCGGCCTTGGACACGCTGCCCACGGTGGTCAACGGCGCACCAACCGCCAGACGGTTGTCAACGACGGCGACGGACCAGCCGAAGTTGAAATCGACGGTGGATGTGTCGGGACCGGGGATGCTCTGGCGCAGACCCCACGCGCCCGATCCGCCTTCGTCGCGCTGGAAGTGGAAGACGCGGCCTTCGCACCCGGTCGTGGCGGTATTGCCGTTGAACTTGGGCGCCCCGACGATGAGCGTGCTGTCCGAAAGCGCAACGCTCCAACCGAAGTCCGCACCGTTCGCCCCCGCGCCGCTCGGCGACCAGCGCAGGATCTCGCCCCAGGCGTTGGAGCCGCCGTGGTGGCGCTGGAAGAGGAACACGGCACCCGCGCCGGGCGCACCGACGGCCAGCAGGTCGCCCTGCAGCGCGACGGCGTAGCCGAATCGCGACGAGCCGGGGAGGTTCGTTGGCGCGATGCGCATCCACTCGCCCCAGTTGTCCGCACCGCCTTCCTGGCGGCGGAAAAGATAGACCGAGCCTGTCTGCCCGGCCACGGGCACCTGTTCGGAGGCGCCGACAGCGAGGAAGTCGTCGCCGATGGCGACCGACCGGCCGAAATGGTTCCCAGCGGCGACGGACGCGGGCAGCAGCCGGCGCCATTGCTTCCAGACGTTTGTGCTACCGGGTTCGAGGCGGTAGACGTACGCTGCGCCCGAGTCGGTCCCTTGGATGTCGGCGGTCGGCGCGCCCGCGACGGCGAAGTCGGTGCCAATGTCCACCGACAGCCCGAGGCTGCCGGCCGTTGTCGCGTTGGCGCCGTCGAGCGCCCCGGCCAGGGCTTGCATGGCGATGACGCTTGTGGCGGAGTCCGTCACGAGCGGAGCGAAGCCGTCGTCCACCGCCAGCCCGAGGTGCGTCGTGAGTCCGACCACACCGGCCGCTGGGGCCGCGCCGGCATGGACGAACTCCAGAGCCCGGAGCTGCTGCGTTGCGGCGGCGGCGGTGACGTTGGTGGCGCGATAGAGACCGCCGCCGAGGCTCGCGAAGTCGCCGAGGTTCTGGAGGACGCCTTGCGCGGACTCGACGATTGAGATCGTCACGACCAGCGGCTGGAGCGCCAGATCGTCCACCTCGGTGATTTCCACGGCGAAGAAGGGACGGACCGGCAGCTTGTAGTAGAAGCGCTGTTCGGACTCCGTCCCGGCGATCAGCGGGACGTCGTTGACGGCCCAGACTTCGAGTGTCGTCAACACGTCGGTGACCGGCGGCGCCTTGCGGTCGCTGACGGTGATCGTGAAGGTGACGACTTCGTTCGTGGGAACGGTGATGCGGTTCTCGACGGGGACGTAGCGGAGCAGGCGGATGGCGTCGGTCGCGGCTGCGGCCGTGACGTTCGAGAGGACGTACACGCCGCCGCCGGCGTCGGCAAAGGCGCCTAGGTTGGTGAGCGCGCCCTTGGCCGCATCGTCGATCGCGACGGTCACGTCGAGAGGTTCCTGGAGCTGCTCGTCATATTCGACGAAGGTGACGCCGGTGAAGACGAGCGCGGTTTCCTTGTCGGTGATCGGCGCATTCGTCGTGGCGTTGTGAATCTCCGGCGCGTCGTTGCGGCCTTCGACGACGAGCGTGACGGTACCGGTGTCGCGGCCCGAAGCGGGATCGTGGACGACGACGTCGACTCTGCCGGTCCAGGCGATTCCGGAATCGTCGAGAACGGTGTAGAAAAACTCCTCGGTGAAGGGGAACGCGCCGACGTAGGCGGAATCTGGGGAATAGAGGACGTTGCCGCCGGAGCCGATCGAAACGCTGCCTCCCGCCGTGGCCCCGAAGACGGCGTCGAGGGCGTATTCGCCGACGT
>CAYVJM010000375.1:0-1960 GCA_964451695.1 uncultured Lentisphaerales bacterium
GGGCAGGTGGAGACGCGGATGTCGATCTCCTTGCCGTTGACGCGGATGCCGATGCGCCCGTCCATGGGCATGCGCTTTTCGGCGATGTCGAGGTTGGCCATGACCTTGACGCGGGAGATGACGGCGGCCTGGACCTTGTGGAGCTGGGCCGGCACGTCCACCTTGTGGAGCAGGCCGTCGATGCGGTAGCGGATGCGCAGCTCGTGCTCCATGGGCTCCACGTGGATGTCCGTGGCGCCCTGCTTGTCCGCCTCGGCGATGATCTGGTTGACGAACCGGACGATCGAGGCCTCCTGCCCGACGTCCGAGAGGTCGTACTTCATCGCCTCGGCGTCGGCCTCGACGTTGTAGCGTCCGCCGGACATCATCTTCTCGAACGTGTCGCCGCCGACGCCGTAGTACTTTCTGGCCTGCTTGGCGATCTTCTCGGCCGTGCAGGCGACGGGAACGACTTGGCAGCCGGTGGCGAGGCGCAGGCCGTCGAGCAGGGTCAGGTTGAACGGGTCGCTGGTGGCGACGACGAGCGCGCCGTTCTCGAAGGCGACGGGGACGACGTTGTACTGGTACACGGCGCGCGCCGGCAGCTTTTCGAGCAGTTCGGGAGGCGCTTCGCGGCCCTCGACGTCCACGTAGTCGATGCCCACGACGCGGGCGGCTTCGCGGAGGAACGACTCCTCGGAGGCGAGGCCGAGGCGGACGACCGTCTCGGCGATGCCGGCGTCGCCCTGCCGGTCTTCGGTGCGGATCATCTCGAGCTGCAGGTCGGTGAAGAGACCGGTCTGGCTCAAGAGGGCGAAGAGAAGGTCGTCCTGGTTGTCTGCCATGGCGTGGAGTCCAGTTTCGGGGTTGAGGGTTCTGGCTCCTACATGCGGAATGCGGCGCGCAGCGCCTCCGCCTTGTCGGTGCGTTCCCAGGGGAATTCCGGGCGGCCGAAGTGGCCGCCGTTGGCCGTCTGGCGGTAGCTCCAGCCCTGCGGCCGCTTGAGACCGAGTTCGCGGACGATCATGCCGGGGCGGAAGTCGAAGATCTCGCCGGCCGTCAGCAGATCCGCGATCCGCTCCTCGGAGACCTTCGCCGTCCCGAAGCACGAGACGTTGACGCTGAGGGGGCGGGCCACGCCGATCGCGTAGGCGACCTGGATCTCGCACTTGGCCGCGAGACCGGCGGCGACGATGTTCTTGGCGACGTAGCGGGCGTAGTAGGCGGCGGAGCGGTCCACCTTCGAGGGATCCTTGCCGGAGAAGGCGCCGCCGCCGTGGGCGCCGACGCCGCCGTAGGTGTCCACGATGATCTTGCGCCCGGTCAGGCCGGCGTCGCCGCAGGGGCCGCCGATGACGAACTTGCCGGTGGGGTTGATGTGGAAGACCGTGGCGTTGTCGACGAGCCCCGTGTCGGCCAGCGCGTCGCGGGCGAACGCCTCGATGTCCGCGCGGATCGTCTCGATCGGCACGTCGAGCGTCTGGTTGGAGACGACGATGTCGGTGATGCGGAGGGGCCGGCCGTTCTCGTGGAGGACGCTGACCTGGGACTTGGCGTCCGGGCGGAGATAGGCGATGACGCCGCCCTTGCGGGCCGCGGTCAGCTTGCTGAGCAGGCGGTGGGCGAGGAGGATCGGGGCGGGCATGAGCTCGGGCGTCGCGTCGGAGGCGTAGCCGAACATCATGCCCTGGTCGCCCGCTCCCTGCGCCGCCTCGTCGCCGCGGCTCACGCCCATGTCGATGTCCATGGACTGGCCGTGCTGGACGGTTTCGTAGGAGAAGGTGTTCCAGCAGAACCCTTCCGCGGGGCGGTCGTAGCCGATGTCGCGCACCACTGCGCGGGCGATCGCCTCGGTGTTGATCTGGTCGCGGTTCCGGCACTTGAACTCGCCGAGGTTCACGACGAAGTCCGGCCCCACGGCCGTCTCGCAGGCGACGTGCGCGTCCGGGTCCTGCGCGAGGCAGGCGTCGAGGACGGCGTC
>CAYVJM010000376.1:0-1952 GCA_964451695.1 uncultured Lentisphaerales bacterium
GCGGCAAGTACATCGAGATCTGGAACGACGTCTTCATGCAGTACAACAAGCGCGAAGACGGCGTCTACGAGCCGCTCAAGCAGCACAACGTCGACACCGGCATGGGCGTCGAGCGGACCATCTGCATGATGAACAAGCTCGACACCGTCTACGACACCGAGCTCTTCGCCCCCATCATGGCCAAAATTCGCGAACTCGCCACGCAGCGCCCCGCCGACGAGGCCGCCGCCGTCCGTTCCGAGCGCATCGTCGCCGACCACCTCCGCACCGCCGTCTTCATCCTCGGCGACGCGAAGGGTGGCATCGTCCCCGGCAACGTCGGGGCGAACTACGTCCTGCGCCGCCTCATTCGCAGCTCGGTCCGCCACGCCAAGGCCCTCGGCATCGCCAGCGGCTACACCGGGAAGATCGCCGATGTGATCATCGCCAACTACCGTCACGTCTATCCCGAGCTGGAGACGAAGCGCGAGCACGTCGTCGGCGAACTCCTCCAGGAGGAGGCCCGTTTCGAGAAGACGCTCGCGGCCGGCGAACGCGAGTTCGAGAAAACCGCCCAGGCGCTCCTCGATCACGGCCAGACGAAGATCAGCGGCCGGACCGCGTTCAAGCTCTACGACACGTACGGCTTCCCGCTGGAGTTCACGGAAGACCTCGCCCGTGAAAAGGGCCTGGACGTGGATCGCGCCGGCTACGAGGAGGCGTTCAAGAAGCACCAGGAGCTTTCCAAGCAGGGAGAAGGCACGTTCAAGGGCGGCCTCGCCGATCATTCCGAGACGACGACCGCGCTGCACACCGCCACGCACCTGCTGCACCGCGCCCTCAAGAACGTCCTCGGCGAGCACGTCAACCAGAAGGGTTCGAACATCACGCCGGAGCGCCTGCGCTTCGATTTCTCCCACACCGACAAGATGACGCCCGAGCAGCTCCAGCAGGTCGAGACGATCGTCAACGAGGTCATCGCGGCGAAAATGCCCGTCGCGATGGAGATCATGACCCTCGAAGCGGCCAAAGCCGCCGGCGCCACGGCGCTTTTCACGGGCAAGTACGACGAGCAGGTCAAGGTCTACACCGTCGGCTCCTTCTCCAAGGAGGTCTGCGGCGGGCCGCATGTCGCGAACACCGGCGACATGGGCCGCTTCCGCATTCTCAAGGAGGAGTCCTCCAGCGCCGGCGTGCGCCGCATCAAGGCCGTGCTAGAGAAATAGGTTCGAGGTCCTTGAGGCTCTTGAGGCCGAAGTGGTCGAGGAAGGCGGGGGTCGTGCCGAAGAGGAAGGGGCGGCCGGGGAGGTCGCTGCGGCCGATGATGCGCACGAGCTGCATCTCCATGAGCGCCTTGACGACGTGGCCGGCGTAGACGCCGCGGATGGACTCGATCTCGGAGCGGGACACGGGCTGGCGGTAGGCGATGATGGCGAGCGTCTCGATCGCCGGGCGGGAGAGGCGCGCGGGCTTGCCCTTGTTGAGCATCTTGCGCACCCACTTGCCGCAGTCGGACGATGTCTGGAAGCGGTAGCCGCCCGAGGCTTCGACAAGCTCGACGCCGATGTTCAGCTCGTGGAACTGCTTCTGCAGATCCGCGAGGATCTTCTTCAGCGCGGCCGTCGAGATCGTCTGGACCGATTCGGAGGCGAGCTTGAGCGCGGGCTTCGCGGCCGTCGCGGCGACCGCCTGCCCGGCGGTCGCGGTCGCGTCTCCCGCGGGCTCGGCGGCGAGTCCGTCAGCCGCGGCCTGGACGGCTTCGAGATCCTCGTCGCTGACCGGCTGGGCGCGTTCGAGCTGTTCCTGCCGGTCGTCGGCCTCGACGTCCGCTAGAATCTTCTGGATTTCGGCGAGGGTGATGGGGTGGTCGGCGCCGAGGACGAGTGCGCAGACGATCTGCTGGAGGGCGGGCGCGTTTTCAGAGGGGTTCGGCATGGTCTTTCCCTCCGATGACGGGCGGCGGCAGGTGGTCG
>CAYVJM010000377.1:0-1949 GCA_964451695.1 uncultured Lentisphaerales bacterium
CACGATATGAAAAAACAATATAGGCATCTGTCTTCCACCCTGGTCGCCGTCATGTTCGCATGCGGCGCCCACGCCGCCCCGACGACGTTCAAGGACGATTTCAGCGGATATCGTGAAGGGACGCCCCCTGCGCGAAACTGGTTCACGCAAGGCGGATGGACCGTCCAGCGGGGCGCAATAATTTGCGGCGATGTCCGTCAGGCGCTTGCCGTTCCGGCGGACGTCCCCTACGGCACGGCGGCGACGCTGGAGGCCAAGGTCACACCGCTCGGAGCGACGGGTTCCAACTGGAAGACGGCGGGCCTCGCCGTCTATTGGGATGCGAAGAATTATTGGCTGCTCTGCCTCACCGAATTCCCCGGCAAGGAGGACGGTGCCAAGCATTTGATCGAGCTGAATGCGATGGTGGATGGTGTCTGGCAGGCGAATACCCAGGGCAATACGAAGCTCGATGAATGGCCGCCGCTGCAAGGCGCCACGTGGCGGACGGGCGAGACCTACGCGATGCGCCTGACAACGACTTCCGAGGGCATCCGCGCGACGATCGCCGATTCCACAGGCAAACGGATCTACGAGCGCGGCTACCGCTTCAAGGATGACGTCAAGGCGGTTCGCGCCGGCGTGCCGGTGCTGTGGAACCAGTCGTTCAACACGCGCTTCGACGATGTGGCGATCATCGTGGACGGCGCGGTGGCGCCTCCCGAGGAAGTCCTCAACCTGCGCAAGCCGATCCCGGCGCCGCGCATCGCCGACGCCGGTTCGGACTACGCGTTTCGCGACGATTTCGACAAGACGGCGGACGAGCGCGCGCTGATGGCGCCGTGGTATGCGACCAGCCGATATTGGGAGACCAAGGGCAAGGCCATGCGCAGCGCGGACGGCGGACGCGTGCATGCCACCGTCGATGGCGCGCCCATCGGCACGGCCGTTCGCGTCGAGGCCGACGTCGTGGTCTCGCAGTCGCTGGGGGGCTCGTGGAAGCAGGCCGGGGTCGCCGTTGCCAAGGCGCCTAACGAATACTGGCTGCTTTGCCTCACCGAAGAGCCCGGGAAGCATGCGGGCGCCAAGCACATGATCGAGCTCAGCGAGATGCTGCCCGGCAACAACTGGCAGGCGCAGAACCGCGAGGGCACGAAGCTGGAGGTCGTCGAAAGTCGGAGTTTTGCCCAGTGGTCCAAGTCCGCGCAGTACAAGATGCGCCTGGAAATGACCCCGGAGCTGATCGAAGGCACGGTGTTCGGGGCGCAGGGTGAGGTCGTCTTCCATGGTCTCTACCGCTTCAAGGAAGGTGTGGAGGCGGTCCGGGAGGGGACGCCGATTCTCTGGAACCAGGGCTTCGACTGCTCGTTCGACAATGTGGCGTTCGCGGTCGCCGGGGCCAAGGCGGGCACGCCCTTCGCGCAGGTTCGTCCGAAGGAGGACTTCGCCGCCTACAAGGCGCGCCCCTACACGGCGGCGCCGATGGGCGGAAAACTCGTGGACGCGGCACCCGGATTTTTCGGCCTGGCCGAGAAGGACGGCGTCCACTGGTTCGTCGATCCAAACGGGCATGCCTACTATTCGGTCGGCGTCGAGCAGGTGAAGTACAGCGGCCACTTCAGCCCCGCGCTCGGCTATTCCCCCTACAACCGCAACATCCTCGCGAAGTACGGCACGGTTCAGAAATGGTCGGAGGCGACCAGCGCCCGGTTGCGAGAGTGGGGATTCAACACGGCCAGCGTGATGCCCTACACGATCGCGCCCGGCGGTGGCGAGGCGTTTCTGGACGGCGTCGCCGTCACGATGATCGCGAACATCGGGCAGAGCTTTGTCGCCTACTCCGATCTTTCGCCGATCACCATCAACGGGTTCCCGAACGTGTTCCATCCGCGCTGGCAGGAGCATTGCGATGCCAAGGCCCGGGAGTTCTGCTCGCGTTTCCGCGACAATCCGTGGATTCTCGGCTACTA
>CAYVJM010000378.1:0-1912 GCA_964451695.1 uncultured Lentisphaerales bacterium
TCGCGGGTGAGCACCGGCGATTCGCCTTCCTCCGGCAGCACGAGCGCGAGATGCGCAAACTCCGATCCCTGGGACTTGTGCACGGTCATCGCAAACGCCGTCTCGTGCTCGGGGAGCAAATTCACCGGGATCGAGCGCCTTGGCAAGGCGATTTTCGTCCCGCTTTTTGCTTGCCGCCCGGAAGGGGGTGTGGTAGAGTCAGGGGAAAATTTGAGTTGGTTTGCGCATCGAAAGCGTTTTTACGGATTTCAAAACTGGATGGCAAGGAAATGGCCAGGAAATTAAGAGAGACCCCATGCAAAGACGTCAAGTGATATCGGGGTTATTCGCCGCGCTGGTGCTGTTCGACTGTTGCATTGGGCTTGGCGTGGAAGAGACCTATTCGGTCAGCGTTCTCGGCGACATGCACTACGATGCGTTCCCGGAGGAGCGGTTTCATTCGAAGGCCATCGCGCTCTGGACGGAGAAGGGGTGGGGCCATTCAATGCGGTTGCTCGAATTCAAGCGCAACGCCAAGATGTGGCAGGACATTGGCATGCGCACCCTTGAGGCGTCCTCGAAGAGTGCCCGGCCGGACGCCGCTTTCGTCTTGCAGCTCGGAGACCTGGTCCAGGGCGACTGCGAGGACAACGAGCTGCATATCCAGATGCTCTCCGAGGCGATGGCGCTCCTGACAAACGCTTTTCCGAAGATCCCGGTCGTCACGGTCTCCGGAAATCACGACATCCGCCAGGGACACGACGGGCGTGGCGCCTCGAAGCCGTATGCCGAGTACATGACGAAATTCGAGTCCGAACAACTTAAACCGCTGATTCCAGACGGCGTGAAGACAACGACCTTTGGCTTCCGCCGGGGCAGAGACCTTTGGATCTTCCTCGATTTCAATAACGGGGCTCGCGACGTGAAGGTCGTGAAGGAGCTGCTCGCGGCCAACGAGGATGCGCGCTACACCTTCATCTGTTCCCACGGGCCGATCCTTCCGATGAACGTCTGGCGGTGTCGCTGGTTCTATCTCGGCGAAGCGAAAGACGATGCGCTCCGTCGTGAGATGCGCGCGCTTTTCGCAAAGCGAAATGCGTTCGTTCTTGCCGGACACGTCCATACGCTCGAAAAAACCGTCTGGGAAGAGGACGGCGGTCGCATCACGGAGATGGTGCTCAACACCTGTGCGCTGAATTCGAGGAGCGAGACTTATCCAGCCGTTCCCAACGTGCTCCGAGATCGCGTCGAGCAATACGGGGAGTTCGCAGACAACGCGGGGGGGAAGGCGGAACGCAAGCTCCTCGGCGCACTCTACGATGAATACCGCGATGGAATCAAAGAATTCTACAACGCCAGGGCGACGGGCCATTACATCCTCCGCGTCGGCGACGCCTCGGTCGAGCTGGACTACTACGGCCACGATGCCGTCGTTCCCACCAAGACATTTGTCTTGCGGTGAGTTGAAGGTCCTATCCACGTTCTCTTCGGATGGCGGAGGCGAGGCGGCGACCCGCGCACGGTCGGCCAGGCGCCGCCGATGCGCCCCTCGTGGAACCGGATGGTGCCGGCGGCGAGCGCGGCGAGGAGTTTCTCGTCCGATCCCCGGAACAAGTCGCCGGACTCGGTCGCCACGCACGTCCCGGCATCTTCCGAAGGCAGGAGCGGAAGCGTCTTGCGGGCCGCCACGATGGCCGTGTGCCAGAAACGGCAGAGGGCGGAGGCATCCGGTTTCCTTTGCGTCGTTGAAAATGTCGATGCCGTGCGAGAGGCGTGAAGTCTTGAGTTGCAAGTTCAGAGCCAGGCCGACGACGACGTAACTTTCCCCGTGATTGATTCGCGAACCTGCAAGGAGTTGGAGTCTGCGGCATTGAAATTATGAAAACAGGTATCGACACGCTCAAGAACATGGACTTCGCCCCGCTCCGAGGTC
>CAYVJM010000379.1:0-1864 GCA_964451695.1 uncultured Lentisphaerales bacterium
CCACGGCGAGGGTGCCGGAGTCCGCGAGGAAGAGCGCCGACGAGCGGAAGATCGAAAGCGTGCCGAGCGTGGCGATGAAGGGGGGAAGGCGCCCTGCGACGATCGCCAGCGCGTTGACCGCGCTGCCGAGCAGGGCCACGGCCATCGCGACCGAGGCGCCGACGAGGATGCCCGCCGCGTCGGGCGAGAGGCCGAGGGTCGCCGCGACAGGCGCGGAGAACGATTGCATCGCGAGCGCGGCGGAGACGCCGGCGAGCGCGAAGAGCGAGCCTACGGAGAGGTCGATGCCGCCGCCGACGATCACGAACGTCATGCCCAGCGCGATGAGGCCGCTGTAGGAGACCTGGCGCATGATGTTGAGCAGATTCCGCGTGCTCAGGAAGACGTCGTTCGTGAGGCCGCAGAGGAGAATCAGCGCGGCGAGGGCGAAGGTGGGGCCGGCGATCGCGGAGAGAAGCGTTTTGAAGGGGATGGGCTTGATGCGCATGGCGGCTAGTTCACTCCCGTGGCCAAGTACATGATTCGCGCCTCGGACATCGCCTCGCGATTCAGCTCGCCGGCGAGCGCGCCGCCGCGCATGACGAGCGTGCGCGTGCAGTTGCCGAGGATTTCATCGAGATCCGAGGCGATGAGCAGGCAGGCGACGCCTTCGGCGGCGAGGGCGTGGATGAAGGCGTAGATTTCCGCGCGCGCACCGACGTCGACGCCGCGCGTCGGTTCGTCGAAGATGAAGATGCGGGGATGCGTGTCGAGGCCCTTGGCGATGGCGACTTTCTGCTGGTTGCCGCCGCTGAGCGTTCGGACGGGCGCACGGACGGACGCGGCGCGGATGCGGAAGCGCGCAGCGTAGTCGCGGGCGGCGCGCTCGCAGGGCGCGCGGCGGATGAAGCCGCCCGGCGCGTAGCGGCGAAGCGAGGCGAGCACGGTGTTGGCGGTGACGCTTTCGTCGAGCAGGAGCGCGGCGCCCTGGCGGTCTTCGGACAGGTAGGCGATGCCGGCCGCCTGGGCGTCGCGCATCGAGCGGACGTCTGCGGCGCGGCCGTGGATGCGGATCGTGCCGCCCGTGCGGCGGCGGACGCCGCAGATCGTCTCGGCGAGTTCTGTGCGCCCGGCGCCGGCGAGACCGGCGAGTCCGAGGATTTCGCCTTGGCGCAAGGAGAAGGAGACGCCGCGCACGGCGCGGCCGGAGGAGATTCCGTCGACCTCGAGGGCGACGGGCGCGTCGGGCGGCGGCGGGGAGAGTGCGGGGAAGAGGCGGTCGAGGCTCTGGCCGACCATTTTCTCGGCGACGTCTTGCGGGGAGAGGCCGTCGGCGGGGCCGTGGAAGACGAGAGCGCCGTCGCGCATGACGGCGATTTCGTCGCAGTGGGCGGTCAGCTCCTGGAGGCGGTGCGAGATGAAGATGATCGACCCGCCCGCGTCGCGGAAGGCGCGCAGGATGCCGAAGAGGATTTCCGCCTCGTCCGTGTTGAGCACGGTGGTGGGTTCGTCGAGGATGAGCACGGCGCTGGAGAAGAGGACGGCCTTGGCAAGTTCGACCTTTTGCCTGCTGGCGACGCCGAGATCGGCGACGAAGGCTTCGGGGTCGATGTCAGCCTTGAGGCGGGCGAGGGCTTCGGCGCAGCGGCGGATCATGGCGGGGCGGTCGGTGAAGAGACGGTGGCGACGCAGTTCGCGGCCGAGGAAGACGTTTTCGTAGACGCGCAACTGGGGGACGAGCTTGAACTCCTGGGGCACCATGGCGACGGCGCCGGCGGTGCGGATGTCGCCGGCGTCGGGCCGAAGGTGGCCGGCGATGCAGTTGGCGAGGGTGGACTTGCCGGCGCCGTTGCCGCCCGCGAGACCGAGCATCCGGCCGCGACCG
>CAYVJM010000380.1:0-1854 GCA_964451695.1 uncultured Lentisphaerales bacterium
ACACCGTGCATTGTTACCATTCCTGCCCGGCCGTCCTCGTGGAAAATTCCCGCAGCGTGACCTTGCAGGCACTCGCCATTCACAGTCATCACGGCATGGGGGTGGTGGGGCACCGGGTCGAAAACCTCGGCATGGAACATTGCCGCATTGTGCCGGCGCCCGGCGAGCACTTTTCCGTCAACACCGACGCCACGCATTTCACGTCCTGCACGGGCACCGTGTCGCTGAAGAACTGCATCTTCGAGGCGCAGGGGGACGACTCCGTCAACATCCACACCTACTATCACAGCATCGAGCGGCTGTCCGATACCGCCTGCATCCTGCGGGCTTGCGCCAGAACCCACTCCCGGGGCCTGGACCATCCCGATGCGGGCGACGTGCTGGAACTCACGGAACAAAAATCCCTGAGGGTCCTGGCCCGCTACCGCGTCCTGGCCTGTGAAGTCGACGAAACAGCACGGTATGCGAAAATCACGCTGGATCACCCGCTGCCGGATCAAACGGACGGCTACGTGTTCGCCAATGCCAGCCAGCTTCCCCGCTTCGTGTTTTCAGGCAATGTCTGTAAAAACCACTACGCCAGAGGCATTCTGGTCAAGACGCGGGGCGTGCTGATCGAGAACAACCTGATTGAAAAGACCTTGGGCACGGCCATCGAATGTGCCGCGGAACGCTGGTGGGGCGAAGGCGTCAATCCCGGCGACATCCTGATTCGCAACAACCGAATTCACGCCTGCGCTTCGCAGTTCTGTGTCAAAGGGGCGGGCGGTATCAGCATCACGGTGGATGCCGACACCGAACAGACCCCGGCCGGCAGCCTGATTTCCGGGGTGACCATCCGCGACAACGAGATCCTTCAGCCGGACAGTCCCCACAGCATCTTTGTCTCCCATGCGGACGGGGTGACAATCAGCGGCAACCGTATCCTGTCGGCGGCGGAACCTGTCGTCATCGAACACTGCACCCGTGTGACCCGCGACTGACCGCGTCACGGTTTATGGAGGGTGCCGAAGCGGGACAGCCCCCGGATGTATTCCGAGACCACCGTCGGCGCCCAGGATGCGAAATCGCCGTGCGCCCCCCAGGTGCGGAAGAAATTGGCCGTCATGGTGCCCTTGTCGAAAGGCAGGCGATCCAGGGGAATGGCCAGCAGCAGTTCCCAGGTAGCGTCGCCCCGGTTGGACACCAGTTTGAGCCCGAAGTCATGGGGGTGCAGCGCGGTGGCGTCGTTGACCATGTCGTGCTTGTAGGCGGCCGTTTCGCCGAAGGGCGAGATGGCCAGGTGGTAGAGGGGATAGGTCTTGGACTCGGAAAAGAACATCTCGATATTCTCGCGCCACAGCATCTTGCCAGCGGTGGGGGGGGCGGCCTCATTGAATTTGATGTAGAGGTGGCGGGCGTCCAGCGCCAGGCGCAACGTGCAAGCCTTGGCGACCGGCCGCCCGGCGGCGTCGGTGAAATGTTCGCTGAGGTAGGCCTGGTCCCAGGCAACGGCCGCCGGGTCGCCGCCGGCATCCGGGACAGCGGGGATGGTGACGGATAGCTTCTTCTGCGGGAGTTTCTGCAGCTCGACGTGTTCCCGCTTGCCTTCGAGCGCGGGCTCCCAGATGCTATCCAGCAGGCGCTGCAGACGGATTTTCTCCGCCGGGGTTGCGACCTGCTTTTTCGCCGTTTCAATGAGCCCGCCCAGCTTGGCCATGCGCGCGTCGGTGCCGAGCTTCCAATTGATCTCGGGCGAATGCAGGCCGGTTCCCCAGAACGGATGTTTTTTGCCGACGGGCCCGACGAATTCATCGGGGTTGGCCAGCCATTCCGGCGGGCAGTTGTCCGGGTTCCAGAAGGCCTGCTCGATCT
>CAYVJM010000381.1:0-1825 GCA_964451695.1 uncultured Lentisphaerales bacterium
TGCTGGCGTACCTGCTGCGGGGCGTGGACGTGTTCATGATGCTGCGCATCTTCGCGAGCATCCTCGCCGCAGGCGTCGGCGCCAGCTACCTCGCGCTGGTGTTCGGTTCGCTGAACATCTCGAAGGCGTTTCGCATCCTGTTCGTGGTGGGGCTCGTGCAAGTCGCCCTGCCAATGGGCGGCGCGCTGGCAGTCGCGGGCGCCACCACGGAATTCCATCTCGGGCAGGCGGTTCTCGCCCTGGCCGGCATCGCCACGGTCTGCGCCATCGCCCGCGCCTTCGCCGCGGCCGGCATTTCACCGCCGCACGCCAACAGCGCCTACCTGCTGCGCCGCGTCGTCCTCGCCGCATGGATCCTCTGGGGCGCCATCGCGTTCATCGCGGCGTTCGTCTGTGGAGAAGCGAGTTTCGGTGTCCTCTGGGGAGTCCTTTCGATGGTGGCGGCGGGCTTCATGCTGCTGCATGCCGTGTCGTCGAAGTCCGGCAACAGCCGGCGCGTCCTGGCGGAGGCCTCGCGCCGCTTCCGCATCCGACTCCTGCAATATCCGCTCTTCACCGGCGCGGAGAACGGCATCGCCTTCGCCGTGCTCCTGGGGGTTGCGACCCTCGTGGGCTTCGTCGGCTTCGCAAGCCTTGCCGAAGCATCCTCCCGCCTCCGTGGATCCGACACCGGCGAGGCGCTGGTCGTCCTCGCCCTGCTGCTGACCTATCCCGCCGCCTATCTGCTCTCGGCGCGGCTCGTGTGGGAGCGGTTCCTGCGCGGGGCGATGAACGCCCGCTATGTCGGCGTGCTCGGCCTCGGTCTTGGCGCCCTGCTCTCGTCGCTGCCGTACCTGCTGACGATCCAGACGGGCGGCACCGCCCAGAATGTAGCGCAGCTATTCCCCGGCAACCTGGCGGGAGCGCTGTTCTCCGTCGAGAACAACGACGGGCAGGCGCTCATGCACATTCTGGTCGCCGCCGCATGGAGCCTCGGATGCCTGCTTCTGCTGATGCCGCGCCTGCGGCGGAGCTTCGCCGACTTCCATCCGCCCCTGGCGGCGGTTCAACCTGCGGCGGTCGCCTCGGCCGAACCGCCGCTGCCGCTTCCACCGGCGCCATCGCCTGCGGATCTGGACTGACCGCCGGAGGCATCGCACCGCCTCGCCGCCCGGAGCCGCGGCCTTGCCGCGGACGGCAACGTGGCGAAGACGCCGCGTCCACTCCCCTCATTGGGGGTGGCGAGCGCGGGCAACAGTCTGGAAAGAAACAATTTCTTTCGCCGCGTGTCGCGCACGGGCTGCCGTCGTGGAGCCCGAGATCGGGCGCGCAGTCTACTCGCCGACGGCGCGGAAGAACTGCTGCGGACCCAGCGCCTCGACCCGGTGCGGGCTGTTCGTCGCCTCCGGAATATCCGTCCACGAGGGAGACGACAGCGAATCCGCGCTCTGCAACCGGCCCAGGAAACCGACTTCCAGCCCGGCGGCGCCGCTGGCCACGTCCACGCGCCGCCATTGCCTCTCGCCGCACCCGGCGAGCTTCGCCTGCATTTCAGGCGTCAACAGCTTGACCAGTTCCGCGTTGTACGCATGCGAATACGTGTTGGTCAGCTCCACGCAGTCGTACACGCGCAACGCGCCAAGCCCCAGGGCGACGGCCTTGGCCGCCGGCGAATCGGCAGTCGTCGCCGGATCGACGTCCGTCGTCACGACCGAGACGTTCGTATCGCTGTTGAGGAATATCTCCCACGACCGGAATTGGATGGGGAAATCCCGCAGCGACGGCGTTTCAACCTCCCAGAATCCGTATTCGGGATGCTCGGGATCGGGCGACGGGAACGGCGTCA
>CAYVJM010000382.1:0-1825 GCA_964451695.1 uncultured Lentisphaerales bacterium
GTTCGTGTTGATCTTGAAGCCGATGCGCAGCGGCGCGCGGGTGAGCGCGGCCATGGCGCCGGAGAAGTTGTGGAACTGCTCGGTGTCGATCACCGCGGCGTAGCCGCCGCGCAGGAGCAGGCGCAGCGCGGCGAGGGGAGCGGCGTCGTAGGCGACGACGCGGATGCCGGGGCGGGCGAGGCGGAAGACGCCGGCGTTGCGGGTCTCGCAGAGCACGTCGATCCGCCGCCCGGGGACTTCGCGCTCGAGGGCGGCGAGCATGGGCAGGAGCATCGCCGCGTCGCCGATCCCGCCGGGGCGGATGACGAGCACCGGCCCGGGGACGTCTTGGAGGCGGCGGTGTTCGACGTGCGTCTGCGCGCGCGAGAGCGCCTGGCAGATCGGCGGGCCGGCGAGGGAGTCGGCGGCCTTCATCAGGCTGGAGCGGAAGCTCATCGGGACCCGTTACCTCGCGCCGCCGGGCGCGGCTGCTGCTGTTCGGGAGGCGGGCCGGCGCCCGCCTCGATGCGCGCCAGCATGGCCAGCGCGAGCGACCCCGCCTTGTAGAGGGAGTCCGGGCTGATCTTGTCGATCGAATCCTCCAGCGTGTGCCAGTAGTCGTGGCGCCCCGGCGCGGAGCCGTATTCGAAGTCGATGAGATCGATCGCGCTGAACCGGTTCAGGATGAAGGGAAGGTGGTCGTCGAGGATCATCGTGGAGGCGAGGGAGACGTCGGCCGTCTCGGCGCGCGCGGCGGATTCCTCCATGGCGATGCGGGCGAGCCAGGGGGAGACGTTGCGGGGGATTTCGATCTTGAGGTTCTTGTCGCCGACCATGTCGAGGATGATGGCGGCCGCGAGAGGCGTCTTTTCGCGGTCGCGGGCGAACTGGTCGGCCATGCGGCGGCTGCCGTGGAGGCCATCGTTGTCGCGGTAGGTCTCGCCGAAGCACTCCTCGCCGTCGAAGAAGGCGAAGCGCACGGTGTGGCGGAGCCGAGGCTTGCGCCCGGCGAGGTGTTCGGCGAGGCCGAGGAGGATCCCGGTGCTGGAGCCGCCGTCGTTTGCGCCCTGGAAGCCTTCGCCGAGACCCGCCTTCGTGTCGTAGTGGGAGCCGAAGAGCACGACGTCGGGGATCTCGCCGGGGATGTCGGCGTAGATGTTGCAGAAGGTCTTGGATCCGAAGGGCGTGGACTCCGTCCACACGTCGGAGCGCGGCTTGAGGCCCATGCGGCGGAGTTCCTGGGCGATCCACTTCGAGGCCCTGGCGGCGCCGAGGGTGCCGGCGTCGCGCGGCGAGGTCTTGACGAACTCGCTTGTGTAGGCGAACATCCGGATGCCGGCCTCGGGGGGCGGACGATCCCATTCCGAGCCGCCGGCATCGACGTCGGCCCGGCACCCGGTGGAACCCGCTAGAACGGCGCACGCCGCGGCCGCGGCGGCGACAATGGCTTTGCTGCTGCGCATGCGGGCATTATACAGCAACGCACCCGAAGAAAAAAGGTGGAATCAGCTCCGTCACGGTCCTGGTCACGCGGGCCCTCCACGTCGTAGGCTTCTGGTTGGGAAAGCCTGAGAGCGATGGGGCGTTTTCATCTTGAATCCTGCCCTCCGTGGCAGGTACAATGCGCACCATGTCTGCACCCCTGTATCTAGGTTCTAGGTGTTAGGTTCTAGGTATTAGGTTTGGATCAGTACCTAGCCCCTATTACCTAGCACCTAGTACCTTCTCCAGCCCCTAGCCCCTAGCCCCTATTACCTAGTACCTAGCACCTTCTCCTCCCCCTTCCCATGCCCCTGACCGTCTACACCATCTACGGCCCCGTCTTCAAGCTGTGGCGCGCGCGTCG
>CAYVJM010000383.1:0-1792 GCA_964451695.1 uncultured Lentisphaerales bacterium
CCCCGCCGTACGCCACCGAGATCAGGCCCGTCTCCTCAGACACGACCACGACGATCGCGTCCGTCTCCTCCGATAGGCCGATCGCCGCGCGGTGCCGCGTGCCGAACGCCTTGCGCCGGTCCGCCAGCGCGCCGATCGGAAACACGCAGCCCGCGCTGAGGATCACGCCGTCGCGGATGATCACGCCGCCGTCGTGCATCGGCGTGTGGGGGTAGAAGAGCGTCGCCAGCAGTTCGGAGACGACGGGGGCGTTGAGCTGGCGGCCCACTCGCGTGTAGTGGTCGAGGCTGACTCCGCGCTCGATCGCGATGAGCGCCCCGATGCGCTGGCTCGCCAGCAGATCGACCGCCTTCTTGATCTCGCTCACCAGATCCGCCTGCGGCTTCTGCGGTTTCGAGGCAGCCCGGCTGCCGATCTCCGCGAAGACGCGGCGCAACTCTGGCTGGAAGATGATCACGAGGGCCAGCGGCAGATACGCCGCCACGTGGTCCAGCAGCCAGCCGATCTCGTCGAGCGCCAGCTCGCGGGCTGCGATGCTCACGCCGACCAGCACGATGCAGATGCCCAGCAGGATGCGGTAGCCCTTGGTGCGGCGCAGGAACTTCAGCAGGAAAAACAGGGGGAAAGCCAGAACGACGATCTGGACGAAGCCCAACACGTATGTTCGAAACGTCAAGTCCACGCAAAACCACCGGAGCCGCGGAGCCGGATGCAGCCGCCAAGCGCCAACCACGGCGCCCCGACCGGTCCGCCTCGGCCGGCTGGCGGCGAAAAGCCGCCTCTTGCCACACTATTGTAGCGCATGCGCGAGCGCGGTGCAAGTCGCAAGCACGTCGTGAACACGAAAAATTCGTCCCCCCAGCCGCAGCGCGTCGAGGGCGAAGGCCACGCTGGCCGCCACCGCGTCTCCGCCCGCTTCGGGATGCGCCGCGTTGACGAAGTGCTTGCGCGAAGCGCCGACGAGGACGGGCCGCCCGTGGCGGCGCGCCAGCTCCGGCAGCGCCTGCAGCGCTTCGACGTTCTCCAGCCGCTTCTTGCCGAACCCGAATCCGGGGTCGAGGCAGATGCATTCGGGGCGGATGCCGGCCGCGAGCGCCTTGGCGTACAGCCGCGCCAGACCCGCCGCCATCCAGGCGCCGAGACGGCCCGGCGCCGCCGCTCGCGGCGCGCCGACGTGCTCGGCGTAGCCGTGCATGAGCACGTACCCCGCGCCGTTCTCGCCCACCACCCCCGCCATCCCCGGATCGGCGAGGCCGGCGACGTCGTTGACGATGTCCGCCCCCGCCTCCAGCGCCGCCGCCGCCACGCGCGCCTTCATCGTGTCGATAGAGATCAGGCAGCCGGGAAACGCCCGCCGGATCTCGCGCACCACCGGCAGCGTCCGCCGCAGCTCCTCCTCCGCGCCCACCGGCGTGAAGCCGGGCCGCGTCGATTCGCCGCCCACATCGAGAATCGCCGCGCCTTCCTCCAGCATCCGCGCCGCATGCCCGAGCGCCGCGTCGACACCAGCATGCCGCCCGCCGTCGGAAAACGAATCGGGCGTCACGTTCAAAATTCCCATCACCATCGGCCGCGCCAGCGTCACCACCCTGCCACGACATGTCCAGATCATATCAGCCACAGGCTTCTCTTGGTCGGCACCCGCCATTCCAGGCGGCGAAATTGCGGAGGACTTGCAGGCCGGTCTTGCCGGACTTCTCGACGTGGAACTGGGTGGCGGCGACGTTGCCGCGGCCGACCATCGAGGCGAAGACGACGCCGGCGTAGTCGGTCGTGCCGATCACGTCGCCGC
>CAYVJM010000384.1:0-1775 GCA_964451695.1 uncultured Lentisphaerales bacterium
GGGCGCAGGTGGTTCTCGCTCGCGGCGTGGAGGAGCGCGAGCTTGCGCGTCTGCTCGCTCACGCGCCCCCAGACGGTGGTGCCCACGGCGTCGGCGCGCGACTCGGCCAGCGCGTACTCGGCCTCGGCCTCCAGTCGGGTCTCCACGAGCAGCCTCCGGGCCTCCGGCGACTGCTCGACCACGACGGGCGCGGGGTTCCAGTTCTCGAGGTTGCCGGTGCCCGGCCTGAAGTCCGCCCACCACTTGGCCGTGGCGAGGATGGAGGGCGGCATCGCCCGGATGGACGGCTCCTGCCCCGCGCCGCGCTGACCGGACTCGAGGATGATCATGCGGGCGAAGAAGCCGTTCGTGAGCATGCGCTCCGAGAGCGCCTCGTAGTAGTGGTTCGGGATGGCCGTGCCGAAGACCACGAGGCTGGGCTGGTTGATCACGCCCGGCGAGTCCCTGCCGGCCTTGCGGCGCATCGGGTAGATGCTGCTCGAGGACGAGTACATCGTGAGCAGCGTGGACATGATGGCCTCGTGCCGCGCGTCCCGCGACTTGTTGATCGACTGGAGCATGCCGTCGATCTCGTCGGTCTGGAAGAGCATGCCCGGCGTCTGGAAGAGCGCGTCCTGGATGCCCTCGCCGCTGGCGAAGCGCTCCCCCAGGCCGTCGGCGAGCCCGATCTCGTGGGCGATGCGCGTGTTGACCTTGCGCGGCCAGTCCTTTCCCGCGGCGGAGTGCGCGAGCCCCAGCAGGTAGATGTTCGTGCGGTTGTCGCCGGGATCGCGGATCTTGCGTCCGGCGAGGAAGGCCTGGAGCGAGAGCGCCCCCGCGAAGGCCATGACGGGGTTGGGGTAGGGCGCCGTTTCGAGGCAGTGGTCCATGACCTCGCCGACGAAGCCTGGCATTCGGAGCATCGCCTCGGCCATGGGGCCGGGGTCGGGGATCTTCGGCGCGGGCGGCTCGGCGGGGACGGACTCGACGACGGGCGGCGTCTGCCCGATCAGCGCCGAGATGTCGGCCTCCGGGGCGGCGTCCCCGTAGCCCTCCAGCCGCAGGGCGCGCGCGGCCTTCTCGTAGTCGCCGGCGTGGAGGAGCATCGCGTAGACGGCGAACGGCGAATACGCCCGGCCGGGCTCGAACGGCGCCGCGTTGGCGCTGAAGACGTAGAGGACGCCGTCCTTGAGCGAGGCCGACCAGCCCGACGCCTTGCCGGGCCTCCGCCAGTACTCGTTCACGCCCGCCTTCGCGAGCGACCACCCGGCCTGCGTCAGCAGGGCGCGGACGTCACCCCTGCGGTTGAAGTCGTCGCCGGGTCGGCTCGTCGCCGGCATGGCGGACCGGGCCGCCGACGCGCCAAGCGGTTCGGGCACGTGCTCGTTGAGATCCCAGGCGGCCTGGAGCAGCGCGTCGCGCTCGGCCTGGGTCAACCGCGGCGGCGCGCGGAGGTCGCCCTGGAGGACTTCGTAGCCGGGGGAGGGCGCGCAGAGGAAGAGCCCGCCTTCGCCGCGCGTCTCGATGAGCGTGATCGTCCGCCCGTCTTCCCGGCGCTGCGCGAGCTTCATGTTGCCGCACACCTCCGCCTCGCAGCGGTAGAAGACGTGGCGTCCGCCGTGCTGTGTCTTCTCGACGACCAGGCGCGCGAGGAGGTCCGCGGGGACGCGCGCGGCCCAGGCGTCGAAGCGCTCGGCTCCGACGTCGAAGTCGATCATCTCGGCATGGCCGGAGACGGCGCCGCAGAGGATGCAGACCGCGTCCGGCCCGTTCGCGAACCAGGCGTCGAGTTCCGT
>CAYVJM010000385.1:0-1775 GCA_964451695.1 uncultured Lentisphaerales bacterium
CGGGATCGATGCCACGGTTCTGCCAATGGACCATGGCTTCGGTGGTGTCCGCGTGGTAGCGCGACCAGACGGTCTCGACGACGCGCCTGCGAACGGCCATCGTGCGCATCTCGTCGGGCGGCGCCCAGCGGATCTCGCCCCATTCCGCCGGATCGCCGGGCCCGCCGCGCCAGACGACGGCGCCGGCGGTCGATCCGGGCAGCCAGCGGATGATGTTGAACCGCCAGGGCTCCGGGCGTTCGACCGGCGAATCCACCCCTAGGACGGAGAAGGGCACCTCGAAGGCGACGCGCCATTCCTCCTTCAGGACGGCTACGTTCCACTTGAGGAACCGCTGCGAACCGTCGTCGCCGCTGATCCAGGCTCCGGTGGTCAGCGCGCGAGGCCCGGGTCCGGCCTCCAGGAGCCGAACCTCCGCGAGACGCCGCTCGGCGAGATCGGCGACGAGATGGTAGACGGGGCCCTGCGCGGAAGGCGCGAAGAAAATCTCCACCAGTTCCCCGGCATACGGCGCCTGCTCGCGGAGGCGCTCGGCATCGGGTTCGCCGCATTCGATCTGCACGCCCCAACCCGTGTGGTTGAGCCCCAGGGTGAAGCGCGTGCGGGGCAGGGTGCGCGGACCGGTGCGGTAGACGCGCTGGAGGCTCCTGTCGCCGACGAGCCGTGCCGCCGCTGCGGGATCCAGAGGCGTGTCGACCGCGGCGAACGCGGTGCGGCGGATGACGCGCGCGTCGGCGGACTCGCGCCCGTCGGGCCAATCGTGCCGCGCGTTGAACACGGCGGGCGCGGCCCCGGCGGCGAGCGGGCCAGCGAGCGCGAGCAGGAGGGACAGGCGCAGCGGATGACAGGCGGATCTCATGTCAGCGGCCCTCCTTTTCCTGTGGCGCCCCGGCGCCCCCCGGCGACAGCGCCAGGATGTGGCCGACAAGGGTCTGGCGGAACGCGTCCAGGTCGCACGTCCAGATGTCGGCCGTCGCCAGGTCGTGGAGCGCGCGCTTCGCCCGTCGCCGCGCGCGCGGCGCGTCGGCCGCCAGCACCTGTTCCGCCAGCTCTTTCATGAGGGTGGCATAGCGCACGTCGTCAAGCGCCTCGCGGTAGCCCTCCCAGGCCAGGGTGTCGATGACGCCGTCGAGGGTCGGATAGACCATGGCGAAGGCCCGGTATTCGCCCGGGTAGTAGTCGTCCCACACGAAGCCGCCCTCCTTCTCGTAGAGGATGTAGTTGACGGAGCCGTCGTAGTCGTTTCGGTAGAGGCCGAGGCCGTGGAAGCGACGGAAGAGGTCGGGGCTCTCGGCGCCCGCGAAGGGCGCCGCGTACATCGTCAGGCGCCCGCCGGTGGTGTGCCAGCGGGCAGCGAGGTCGCGCGAGGGACGGCCGTTGCGGTCGTGCCAGTCCAGCAGATGGCCCGACTCGCGGAAGATGGCGTCGTCGCCCGTGGTGAAGACGCGCCCGCCCAGTTCATGGATCGCGCGCCAGAAGGGTGCCTGGCGCCGCGCGATCCAGCGCGGACCCTCGTCGCAGCCGCTGATGTAGATCTCCCGGTGGCCGTACTCCGCCTCGACGATGTCGAAGAGCCGGGCGAGCCCCGCCTTCTGCTGGGCGACCACCTCGGGCGGATCGTGGCTCCGCTCGAAAAAAAGGCCGTCGACGGCGCCCGACAAGCCGAGGAGCGGTTGCGTGCCCAGGCCGGACGCCTGGCGCAGGCGGAGCAGCTTCCGCAGGGTGGCCTCGTCCCCGCTGCCCCCGAAGAAGGCCTGGAGATCGTTGTGCTCGGC
>CAYVJM010000386.1:0-497 GCA_964451695.1 uncultured Lentisphaerales bacterium
GTCCAGATAACGTCGTAGCCCAGAGCCTCGCCGGTGGCGATGGCGGCCTTCTCGGTGATGAAGTCCTTCATGCGCGCCTGCGTTTTCGCGGCCTTCTGGAATTCGAACGCGCCGATGGCGTTCCAGGTCTCCATGAACCATTCGGCGCACTTGAGCCCCGCCTCCGCCATCGCGACCGCCTGCTTCTCGCGAGCGTCGCCGGCCAGGCCGGCGGCGCGGCTGATGTCCGCGCGGCTCGCCTTGAGCAGCTCGGGCGTCCAGATCTTGTGCTGGCCGTAGGCCGCGCCGGTGTGGGTCGGCGTGGTCGCGTAGGCGTTGTCGATCCTCAGCCAGTAGTCGCGCATCGGCTCCGCGGCCTTGCCGTAGAAACCCTTGAAGAAGCGGTCCAGCTCGGCGTCCACGTCGATGTCCGTGCTCCAGAGCATCCGGATGCAGAGGTAGAGGTGCGGCGCGTGCGTCGTCCAACTGTCCATCGACTCGGGTATCCAGGCGAGCTC
>CAYVJM010000386.1:524-1719 GCA_964451695.1 uncultured Lentisphaerales bacterium
TGGGCGTCCTTGACGGTGCCGATCAGCCGCTTGTAGTAGTCGAACTTCGTGAAGGGCAGCAGGGAGTCGGCCAGGTTGTAGTTGTACGGGTAGAAGCCGAGCTTGCCGCTGGAGGTCTTGGCCCAGGCCAGGATTTCGTCGCCGAAGATCTGCGCCGAGTGGCAGACCGGGTTGCCGGGGCCGTGGAGGCGGCAGCGGCGGATCGGCGCCATCATCGGGAAGACGCGGGGGTTGAGCTTTTCAATCTGCTTGAGCGGACGCGAATACTCGCTGTAGACGAGGATGCCCAGATCCATCTCGGGATGCCGCTTCGCGGTGATGTCCGCGATGTCCGAGGCGAACTTGAAGATCGCATCGGAGTAGCAGGGCTTGCCGGTCGTGTATTCGACGTATCCCGGCGTGTGCATCTTCGCGCACTCCGCGCACTCGCAGAGGCCGCCGCCGTCGTTCGGGCCGGCCGCGAAGACCGTCTGGCCCGGATTGTCCGCCATGCTCTTCTCGAGCGTCTCGGCCGCGAGGCGGATCGTCTCCGGGTTCGAGGTGCAGAGCTGGCCCTTGTTGCGCTGGCCGCGCTTGACGCCGAACAGCTCGGGCTTCGTCTCGAAGAGCGACTGCGGCACGAGTCCGCCCCAGGCGTGGTTCCAGCTTCCGCATTCGATGTAGCCCTTGTTCCGGTGGCGCCAGGGGGCGAGCGAGGACTCGCTGCCCGAGGCGCGGTTGCCGCCGCCGCCGTACCAGAGGCGCCGGTTGATCGAGTCGCTGACCTCGGCGTGGTCGTAGCCGTCCGGGATCGTCAGCGTCGCGGCGTGCGGGATCACCTCACCGACGTCGCCGGGCACGTACCAGCCGCAGCCCCACGTCTCGAGCAGGTCGAAGACGCCATGGTAGACGCCTTGCGCCGATTCGCCGGCGATGGCGAGGACGCCGTTCTTCTCGGCGATCCGGAAGCCGTCCTTCGCGCGCGACTTCGCCTTCACGGGCAGCCCCTGCTTCGCCGCCAGCGGCCCCAGCACGATGGCCGGCGCCTGGATCGCGGGCTTCGTCCCGGGCTCCACCGCGTTCAGCTTGAGATCCGCGCCGCTCATGAGCTTGACGACCCGCGCCAGCTCCTCCGCCGCCTTCTGGTCGGTCAGCCCGACGGCGTTCGTCGGCGCCGCCTCGAACCAGACGCCGGCCAGCGGCTTTCCGTTCCTGA
>CAYVJM010000387.1:0-1710 GCA_964451695.1 uncultured Lentisphaerales bacterium
TCGGGGCGCAGCGCGAACGCCTTGGCGGAGGCCGCCTCGAGGTCGTGCGCCTCCGGGGCGTAGGCCAGGTCGCCGGCGAAGGCGACCTCGCTCGCCTGCGAGACGCCGAGGGTCTGGAAGAGCGCGACGACGGCGCGCCGGAGCGCGTTGCGTTCGTTGATCAGCTCGGCGCGCGTGTTGGCCACCTCGACTTCGGCGCGGAGCACTTCGTAGTCGGAGACGACGCCTTGGGCGCGGCGGCTCTTCGCCGTCTGCAGCACGCGCTCGGAGACGGCGGCCGCTTCTTCGTAGACGTGCACGAGGTGCCGTTCGAGGAGAACATCCAGGTACTTCGCCGCCGTCTCGGCGACGGTCTTCTGCACTTTCTCGCGGATCGTGAAGTCGGTGCTGGCTGCGTAGAGCTTGGCGTAGCGCACGCCGGCGGCGACGGCGCCGCTGCGCCAGAGCGCCTGCGAGACCTCCACGCCGAGCGCATACTGGTCGGAATCGTCCTCGCGCGGCAGCGACGACTCGGCGGAGGCGGAGGCGCCCACCTGAGGCAGCGCGCCCGCGTAGGCCTCGGTCACGAGGCCGTCGGCCTCGACGCGCATCAGGTACGTCGTCTTCAGCGAGCGGTTGTTGGCCAGCGCGAGCGTGACGGCATCGGCGAGCGAGAGGTTGCCGGAGAGCACGGGCAGGGCGTCGGCGTCCGCAGGGGCGGCGGCACCGTCTACCGCGCGCGCCTGCTGGCGGGCGTCGGCGAAGCGGGCGCGCTCGCGCATCAGCGAATCGGCCGTCTCGCCGCCATTCGTCGCGCAACCGGCGAGTGCGCCGACCAGTGCGAGGGATGTGGCTGCCTTGGCGGCCGCGCGGGCAAAGGAGGGGAGGGGATCGTGAAAATTCCGGTTCTTCATCAAGCGAGTTTCTCCAGAAGTCGTCCGGTCAATGCGACGTGCACCAGACCGAAGAGCTCGTCGGTCAGCGCCTCGGCGGGACGGCCGTCCCGGGTCCGTTCGACATTCATCACGAAAGAACGGCACGTCCCTTCGAAGATCATCATCAAATGCAGCGGAGGGAGCTTGTGGAAGACGCCCGCCTCCGCGCCCTTTTGGAAGAAGGCGCATCCGAGCGCCTCGTAGCGCTTGAACAGCGTCACCAGTTCGGGATTGAACATCGGCGTGCCCGGCTTCCATCCCTTGGCCATCTCGAAGACGAACGCCGCGCGGAGGAACGAACCGTGCAGCCGGTGGTGGCTGATCCATGTCTGCGTCAGCGCCCGCAGCGCCTCCACCGGGCATCCCACCAGCGGCATGACGGCCTCCTCGATTTGCGCGTTGCGGATCGTGGCGACGCGCAGAAAGACCTGGTGGATGAGCTCGTCCTTTCCGGAGAAGAAGTTGTAGATCGACCCGACTGCGAACTCGGCCTTCTTCGCGATGTCCTCGATCGTCACGCCAGTGATCCCGCGTTCCGTGAAGATCGCCTCCGCGGCGTCCAAGATCTCCTGGCGGTGCTGTTCCCGCTCGCGCTCCCGGCGCGTCATTGTCTTGCCGTCGTCTTCGTTCATCGTCACGTGCTCCACAAGGTCGGACGCCGCTGGACGGCGCCTTGTTTTGAATGGCCGTTCATTATTGTGAATTTTCGTTCACATGTCAAGCGCCGTTTCGGGATGCACCGTATTCGGTCAGTCGGCGGGGGTAGGCAGGTTCTTGCGAGGGTAGCCGGAAGCGT
>CAYVJM010000388.1:0-1709 GCA_964451695.1 uncultured Lentisphaerales bacterium
GAGACGAGCGAGTCGATCTTGCCGAGGCAGCGCCGCTTGAGGGCCTCCCAGCGCGCGGGCGCGAGCGGGGCGATGGCGATCTTGATCTTGTACGGGGTCTGCATGCGGCCGCAGACCAGGGCGGTCACTTCGCCTTTGGCGATCTGCAAGTCGATGACGGCGCCGCTGCGCACGTAGGAGCGACCGCGGGGAAGGCGGTTCGAGAAGTCCTGGTAGGATTCGATGTTCTTGCACCACGCCTTGCCCCAGAAGGTGTTGGCGATGCCGTACCCGGCGAGGACGACGGGGGAGAGCGCGGTCTTCCCCTTCGCGAGCTTGGCGGCGGTCGCGGCGGCCTTGGCCTTGCGTTTGGCGACGGGGACGTATTCGGGGAAGCGGGAGTAGCTGTCGTAGCGGTGGCGGCTGTAGCGTGACATGATGTCAGTTCTCCAGGGTGGCGAGGTCGAGTTTGACGAAGCGGATGAGTTCGTCGTTGGACATTTCGGTGAGGAGCTTTTCGGTGCCGTCGCCCAGCAGGGCGTCGGCGAGGTTCTGCTTGTCGGCGATGAGCGCGTCGATCTTCTCTTCGAGCGTGCCGCGGCAGACGAACTTGTGGATGAGCACGTTGCGCTTCTGTCCGATGCGGTAGGCGCGGTCGGAGGCCTGGTTCTCGACGGCGGGGTTCCACCAGCGGTCGAAGTGGACGACGTGGCTGGCGGCGGTGAGGTTGAGCCCCGTGCCGGCGGCCTTGAGCGAGAGCACGAAGAACGGCGGGCCGTCGTCGGACTGGAAGTCGGCGACGAGCCCGGCGCGGCGCTTGACGGGCGTGCCGCCGTGGAGGATCAGCCCGGGGCGTCCGAAGCAGCGGGCGAGGTGGTCGTGCAGCGGATCGGTCATTTCGCGGAACTGGGTGAAGACGAGCAGCTTCTCCTGGCGCGAGGCGATGGGCTCGACGAGCTCGGCGAGGCGGTCGAACTTGCCGCTCGCGGCGGGGTCGAAGTCGCCGTTGCCGGTGTACTGGGCGGGGTGGTTGCAGATCTGCTTGAACTGCATCAGGTAGGCGAGGATGATTCCGCGGCGCTGGATGCCGTCCATCGTCTGGAGGTCGCGGGCGAGCGACTCGACCGCCTTCTCGTAGAGCGCGGCCTGCGCCTTGGAGAGGCCGCACCAGGCCTGCATCTCGGTCTTGTCCGGCAGGTCGGCGATGATGGACTTGTCGGACTTGAGGCGGCGCAGGATGAACGGGCGCGTGAGGCGGCGCAGCGGCGCGTAGTTGCGGGCGCCGTCCTCGCCGGCGAGCGTCTTCTGGAATTCGGCGAACGCCTTGGCGCTGCCGAGGAGTCCGGGGTTGGTGAAGTCGAAGAGGCTCCAGAGATCCGAGAGGCGGTTTTCGACGGGCGTGCCGGTGAGGGCGATGCGGCGGGCGCCGCGCAGGTGGCGGACGCTGCGGCTCTGGCGGGAGTTGGGATTCTTGATCGCCTGGGCTTCGTCCGCGATCACGGCGGGGAACTCGATCTCGGCGAGCGCGGGGGTGCGTACGACCATGCCGTAGGTGATCAGGGCGATGTCGCGGCCGGCGAGGAACGCCTTCGGGTCGCGGGCCAGCGCGTCCATGTCCGCCTTGCCGAGGACGGAGGGATGGAGGGTGGCGAGATTCAAGTCGGGCGTGAACCGAGCGCTTTCCGCGCGCCAGTTGGCGAGCAGCGTGGCGGGCAGGACGAGCAGCGCGG
>CAYVJM010000389.1:0-1702 GCA_964451695.1 uncultured Lentisphaerales bacterium
CGACCTTCGCCTCGCGGTAGCGGGCCATGTTGGCGAAGCCCGAGAAGAGCGTCCAGGCGCCGGACAAGCCGTTCATCCAGTTCGACGTGTGCTTCGCCAGGTCGTCGGTCGTCCAGTTCAACGACGAGGCGAACGACACGGTGGGCAGGAAATTGCAGAACGCCAGGCGCACGCGATCCTCGCCCATGACCACTGCGCGGTCGGCGATCGCGAGCTCGGGGTGGACGCTCAGCGCGCGCAGGACGAGGTTCGTCACATCGCCTTCGGGGCGCGCGGCCTCGCCAATGTCGCCGGAGAGCGCCACGGGCGCCATCGGCGAGAGGCCGAGGCCCACGAGCAGGTTCCCGCGGACGATGTCGAGGTGGCGGTGGGCGCGGTTCAGCTCCGACTCGCGCGCCTCGGCGAGATAGACCGCCTGGTCGCGCTCCCAGTCCTGGTAGAAGCCTTCGGCGGCGAGGCCTTCGACGCGCGCCGCGTATTCGCGCGCGGCCGCCGCCTGAGCCGCGAGGGCGGAGACGGTCTCCTGCTGGACGAGGACGTCGAAGTAGTCCGCCGTCGTCTGCAGCACGATGCTCTGGCGGACGTACGCGGCGGCGGTGTCGGCCGAGGCCTGGCCGTGCTTCGCGAGCGAATAGAGGAACCAGGACGAGGGCATGAAGACCGGCATCCCGGCGTCGAGCGTGCCGCTGGCGGCGCGCTTCTCCTGCATCATGGGCTCCTTGGCGTGCAGGGTGTAGCCGGCGGTCGCGGAGATCTGCGGCAGGAAGGCCGTGAAGGAGAGGTCGCGGGCGAGCTTGCCGAGCTGGCGGTCTAGCTCCGCCGAACGGACGTCGTAGTTGTTCGTCATCGCGACGCGGATGCAGTCGGCGAGCGAGAGCGGCTTCGCCAGATGCGCGTCGGCCAGATTCTGGAGCGTCCCGGAGAAGGTCGCGACGTGGTCGCGCCGCGCGTCGGCGGCGTTGAACGAGGCGCATCCGGGCAGGAGCGCAGCGGACAGGACGAGCGCCGCGAAGGCGGCGGCGCGCGGGGAGAAGAGGTTCATCGGGCGGTCTCCAGTTTGACAGGCGGGGCGGCGACGGCGCGTTCCAGCGCCTCGGAAAACTTCCGCATCGACGTCAGCATGCCGGAAAGCTCCTCGGGCGTCAGCGCCGACATGGCCTCCGCCTCGTAGCGGCGGATCTCCTTGAGGACGCGCTCGGCCAGCGCGCTGCCCTTGCGGGCGAAGCGCACGAGCTTCCGGCGGCGGTCGGACGGGTGCTCCAGGCGGACGATGAGCCCGTCCTGCTCCATGCCGTCGAGAATCGACGTCATCGTCTGGCGTGGCACGCAGATGAAGTCGGCGATGACGGATGGCTCGGCGTCGTCCTGGAAGAGCTTGAGGTAGAGCAGCACCTTGATCGGCGTGATCGGCGTCTTCAAGCGGAGGAAGATGGCGTGGATCACGCGGACCCAGCGATTGACGATCAGCGACCACTCGCGGTGGACGGCGCCGGCGTCTCCGGTCTCGTCAACGGCGGTGGTGGGCTGTCGGCCCCGACCCTGGCTTGCGGTTTTCATGGCTTTCTCCCGTTTCGTATCGTCTCGAATTGGATAGTCCGATTTCGGACTAATTGGGCGCAAACTTTACCATCTTCCCGCACCTCGCGCAAGCGAAAACTTTCACGAAAACGTACCCGGTCAGTTTCTGGGGTTGCGGAGCGCG
>CAYVJM010000390.1:0-1694 GCA_964451695.1 uncultured Lentisphaerales bacterium
CACCCGGCTGTGGTTCATCTCGATATCCATGCCGCTGGCGCTCCTGCTCACACTCACGATGCTGGCTGGCGTTGCCGGTGGCATCCTGGCGACCCTGTTCATTTTTAGTAACCCTGTACAACATGTACACCAACAACCACGAAAGAATTGAAGGACGAGTATGAAAAAGAAAGCATTGCATTCACTCGCGTTCGCAGCAATTGCGGCCGCCATGATGGTTCCCTGCTCGAACCTGCAGGCATCGGAGACCGATGACAAGATCGAGGAGGCGGTCAAGAAGAGCTACGTCTACCAGACCTATCTCAAGGACGATGCGGTCAAGGCCGACGCCGAGGCGGGCGTCGTGACGCTGACCGGGACGGTGGCCGAGGAATCCCACAAGACGCTGGCCCATGAAACCGCGGCGGGTTTGCCCGGCGTGGCGCGGGTGGACAACCAACTGGCGACCCAGGCCGAGGCGGCTGCCGGAAACGTGGATGCCTGGATCGGTCGGAAGGTGAAGCTCTCCCTGCTGTTTCACCGTAACGTCGATGCCGGCAAGACGACCGTCGAGGTCAAGGACGGAGTCGTCACCTTGACGGGCGTGGCATCCAGTGCGGCGCAGAAGGACCTGACCGCCGAATATGCCTCCGACATTGAACATGTCAAATCGGTGCAGAACCTGATGACGGTTGCGAGCGCTCCCGTTTTAGCGGAGCGGACCGACGCCGAGAAGATCGACGACGCATCCGTGACCGCCCAGGTCAAAGCGGCGCTGCTCACGCATCGCTCGACACGTGCCGTAAATGTAAAAGTCGAGACCCGCAACGGCGAAGTGACACTGACCCACGGCTTCTTCTTTTAACTCTCTTCGCACACCCCGTTCGCTGGCACCTGCCGTGAAGTGCGCGATGACAGCCCGATATGCATCTGGGTGCAGGCTGGGTTTTTACGTTGCCGTGGTGTCGGTGGGGCTGGACGCCGTTGCTTTCGTCATGTTTTCCCTCCGATCCGGCAGACGCCATCCACGGGGGATCTCATCGAAGTCCCGTCGGTGGTCGTTCTGCCGGAATCAGCGTGCTTTATCGGGTATCCTGCTCTCAGGCGCAGGACGTTTTGCGGGGTTGTCGGTCGACTTCAAGGGTCTCCTCGATCGTCGTCTGGAGATCGTGCTTGGGTTTGGCATGCGGGAGGCGCAACTTCGGCTTGCTGTGCGTCGCGAGGGACACGGCTTTGCGCGGGTTCGCCGCCAGGTACTGGCGGATTTCCGGCACAGAGTTGTACGGGGCCGCGCTCGCACACATGAAAAGCGCCGAGCCGCACAGCAGCGCGAGCGAGGCGCAGATGTTGACGTTCTTGGAGCGGATGCGGTCTTCGTTGAGGCTCACGTCGCGCCGGTTGTGATTGCGCGCCTCGACGCCGCGCCAGTGGCCGAGTTCCAGGGCCAGCCATTGCAGCGGGGTACGCGTGCATGGAGACTCGCTCGACACGCCGTATTGTGTCTCCGGCGGCGACGCCGCGCCCGTTTTGTTCCGGATGCTTGAACGGGTGACGACGATCAGGCTTTGCGAGGACTGCAACCCGGACTCCCAAGGAGTGAAAGGGTAGACGTCAACCCGCCGGGTCACGGTTCGCCCATGTGCCTTGACCTTCAAGAAGTACTCGCCGTTGGCCGCCAGCACGTTGGCGGCGCTCGCGCGGTTGTCGTGCAGGGC
>CAYVJM010000391.1:0-1636 GCA_964451695.1 uncultured Lentisphaerales bacterium
ACGACGGTCGTGCTTCAACCTGCTGCGTCCGACGACACCCGATTCTTCCGAGTCAAGGCCTCGTGGTGATACTATGCCGATTCCGCAAGACATCTGAAGGGAACCCATCCATGAACCGAACTCCAAAACTTCCATCCGCGACTTGCGTCGCCACCCTTCTCCTTCTCGCGCCATGCGCATCGCTTCGCGCCGCCGACTCCGCCACGCCGACCCACGCTCCTCCCGCCGTCGCGGTCACGAACACCACGGCGGAGCAAGTTGCGCGAGATGCGACCGCATTCGGCCGTCTGACGCTTGGCGCCAGCTTCGGTGACGACTTGGACGTCTACGGCGCTGAGGCGATGCTCCCGCTCATCGAATCCGAGCGCACCACGCTTCTGCTCAACCCGCGCGGACTCCTGCTGGAGGACGACGAACAGGAAATCGGCCTCGGCCTGGTGCTGCGCCGTCTGTCTTCGGAGAAAACCGGCATTTTCGGCATCAACGCCTTCTACGATGCGCGCCTCACCGATGCCGACAACACGCTGGAGCAGGTCGGGGCAGGCCTTGAACTGCTGTCCCGTTGGGTCGACGCCCGCGTCAACTACGCATGGCCGATCTCCGGAGAACAGTCACTCGGCCCCGGCGTCTGTCCGCGCAACGGCTCGCCGATACCTTGCAGCGGGATCGAAGAGGCTATGGAAGGTTTCGACGCCGAACTGGGCGTCTGGCTGCCGTACTTCGACCGCCATCTCCCCACGGGCGTCTTCGCGGGCTATTACCGGTTCGAGTCCGATGTGACGGACGACACCGTGGACGGCATGAAGGTGCGCGTGGAAATGCGGCCTTGCGCCAACGTGACGCTCGACGCCGAATGGTTCGACGACGCCGGCTATCGCGATTCCGAGACCGTCGTCGGCGTGCGCGTCCACGTGCCGATCGACTTCTGGAACGGGTTGAAGCTGGAACGCGGCGGCGGACGCCTGCCCAGCTTCCCGGCCCGCATGACGGAGCCTGTGCAGCGCGATTTCCGCGTCCGCAAGCTCATCTCGCGTCCCGCCGCGCCAGCGGCGGTCCTTCCCGCCGGGCAGGCCATGCGCCCGAACCGAGACAAGCCCGAGTCCGTCTGCCGCACGTATTCTGCGCTGGACGAGGACGGCGACGTCATCTTCGTCACCGTCTGCGAATAGGCCGGCCCCTGTGTTCGAGCCGAGATGACTCGCCCGTCGCTCTACACGCCGCCGGGCGCTCGCCGACTGGCGGGGGTGCCCGCCTCGTCTCGCCGCGAATCTGCCGCGCCATCGGATCGCCCGCCCTCATGGTCTTGCGGTACCGCCACGAGGTCAACTTCGTCAATCTCGTCAGCCTCGAGCACTGAGAGCACCTTGGAATACGACTTTCAATTTGCATTTTCGGGGCGGTTCCGGCATCATAGGCGGGACTATTCAGGAGATGAGAGACATGGCGAACGTGATCGACACGCTGAAGGCCCGCGGGCTCTTCGACAATTGGACCAGCCCCGACCTTTACAAGGCCCTTGATCGGCCGATGACGCTCTACGGGGGCTTCGACCCTTCGGCGGACAGTCTGCAGGCGGGCAATTTCGTGGCGATCATGACACTCTGCCACTACCAGCGCGCGGGGCACGACGTCATCG
>CAYVJM010000392.1:0-1635 GCA_964451695.1 uncultured Lentisphaerales bacterium
AGTACGTCCGCTCATTGCCATGGACGGATCGGGGAGCAAAACGGAGATGCGCCCGTTTTTGCCCCGGTTTGAACACCCAACTTGCATTCGCAAGCGTCGACGTGTAGAATCCCGCGAAACAGACGGAGCCGAACCCCCGCGCATGACCAAGAGTTTGGAAGACTACCTTGAAGCGATCCACCGCCACGCCCAGCAGGCCGGGGGCGCGCGCGTCGTGGACATCGCCCACGCCCTGGGCGTCAAGATGCCGTCCGTCAACAACGCCGTCAAGGAACTGGCCAAGCTCGGCTATGTGGCCTACGAACGCTACCACCGCCTGAAGACGACGCCCGAGGGCGAGCGCATGGCCCTGGCCATCTACCAGCGCCACAAGCTCCTGAAGGAGTTTCTCCTCGCGGCCGGCGTGTCCGAGGCCAATGCGGATGCCGATGCCTGCGCCATGGAGCACATCCTCAGCCCCGAGACCGTCGCCTGCCTCAAGGGGCTGACCCCTCGGATCGCCGGGGGGACGCGTCCGCGTCGGCGTCATGCGCAGAACGATGAATTCAGAATCCAGAATCCACACCATGAAGAACCCTGCGCTTAGGAGCATCCCTCAGACAGGCCGGATGATGGAGTCGGCGGGCTTTTTGGCCCTCGCCGCCGCGTTCGGTCGCGACCGCGCCGCGGACGCCGTGCGCGCCGCCGTCGAGTCGGCCCGCCAAACCCTTCAGGTGTCGCCGGAGCCCCTCGCCGCGCCAACCGCCGAAACCCTGCTCGAAACGGCACGCCGCCACCTCGAGCGCGACGACGAACCCAACCTCAAGCCCGCCGTCAACGCCACCGGCATCCTCCTCCACACCGGTCTGGGCCGCGCGCCCATGCCCCAGGCCGCCCGCGACGCCGTCGCCCGCTGCATGGGCGTCTGCACCCTCCAGATGGACATGGGCGATGGTTCGCGCATCCACCGTGAACACGCCATCCGCGACCTCGTCCGCGACTTGACCGGCGCCGAGGACGTCGTCCTCGTCAACAACAACGCCGCCGCCACGCTCCTCGTCCTCGCCGCCCTCGCCCCCGGCCGGGAGGTCGTCGTCTCGCGTGGCGAGCTGATCGAGATCGGCGGCTCCTTCCGCCTCCCCGACATCATGGCGCAGAGCGGCGCGAAGCTCCGCGAAGTCGGCACGACCAACAAGACCCATCTGCGCGATTACGAACAGGCCATCGGCCCCGAAACGGCGCTCCTGATGAAGGTCCACAAGAGCAACTACGGCATGGTCGGCTTCACGAAGGAGGTCGGCATTGCCGACATCGCCGCCGCCGGCCACGCCCGCGGGGTCGGCGTGGCGGACGACCTCGGCTGCGGCGCGATGATCCCGCTGGAGCGCTTCGGCCTTCCGCACGAGATGACCCTCGCCGAAAGCCTTGCCGCCGGCGCCGATCTCGTGCTGGCCAGCACGGACAAGCTCGTCGGCGGCCCGCAAGGCGGCCTCGTCGCCGGCAAGGCCGCGCTTATCGCCCAGATTCGTCAGCACCCCCTCTACCGCGCCTTCCGTGTCTGCAAGATGACAGCCGCCGCGCTTGAAGCCACGCTGCGGCTCTTCAAGAGCCCCGACACGATCACGCAGACGCATCCGCTCTACGCGATGCTCGGCA
>CAYVJM010000393.1:0-1632 GCA_964451695.1 uncultured Lentisphaerales bacterium
CCGTCTGCGTCCACGAGGCGACGGTGTCGGGCAGACCGTTGACGCCGGCGTCCCACGTCATGTCGGCGGAGGAGAAGAGGTCCAGAAGGATCTCGTCATCGGACGCCGGCACGCCCTGCGACCAGTTCGCCGCGACCGAGGCGTTGCCCGCGGCGGGGGCGATCCAGACGTTATATCCCGCCGGCGGATCCCAGTTCTGGATCGTGATCGAGGCTTCGCCGTTCTCGCCGATGAAATAGAGGCCGGGCTCGAGCGTGAGCGTCAAGGTGGTGTCGTTTGCGTTCTCCGCCTCCAGCAACGGCGTCACGTCGATTTCCACGGACGCCGCGCCGACGGGGAACACCGCCGTGCCGGAGAGCGCGACGTAGTTCACGCCTGCGTCGGCAGTCCCAGACGCCGAATACGTCACCGTCAGCGGAAGGTTCGTCGCCGTCGTGGGCCGCGTCAAGGTGAACGCGCCGTGCGCGAAGCCCTCCTCGAATGCGTCGGAAGTCCCCGCGATGGCCACTTCGCCCGACATGAAGGGCGTGGAGGACGTTCGCAGGATCGCATGGCCGTTGGCATTCGTCGCGAGAACGCCGAAACTCAGCATCCGATCCGCGGGAAGGCCGGAGAGCGTGTTCGAGACGACGAGGCCCGCCTCAACGCCCAAGGCCAGCAGGTTCGTGTAGGCGAAGGACTCTTCGGGCCCGAAGACGGCGAAGAGATCGGCTTCGCCGGAAGCCAGCTCGGCGGAAACGATGAACCCGTCGCCGCTCTCGTTGAGCGAGATCGCGGGATCGGCGGCGAAGACGGGCGTCGTCAGATCGGTCGGCACCATGTCGCCGTAGTCGGCGAAGCCCGCGTTGTCCGCGATCGTCTTGTGGGTGGCGGCGAGCCAGTCGGCCGAGCGGGCGACGTTGGCGATGCGCACCTCGTCGAGCTTGCCCTTCCAGGCGTTGCCGTAGTCCTTGTTGAGGATGCCCAGATGCAAGTTGCTGGATGTGGCCGTCACGTTGCCCGAAGCATCGTTTCTCGCGCTCTTGTAGACGCCGTCGAGGAAGACCTTCATCCGGTTCGAGGCCAGATTCTTGTCGTAGGTCGCCGCGACGTGGTACCACTGGTTGGCTCCCGTGGTGGTGCCGGTGAATTCGCCGCCAAGGCCTGCGGTGCCGCCGCTGTTGCCGAGGTAGAAGGAAATGTTCCGGTTTGTGAATTTGAACAGATAGAACGAAATCTGGCTACCCGAGCCAGTCCTTTTGGAGATGATGGCGCGTGCGTTTGTGTCGTTCTGCTCGTCGTAGATCCAGGCCTCGAGAGTGAGCTGGCCCATCCCTTCGAGCGAATTATGGTCGGCGGCCTCTAGCCAGTCGTTGTTGCCGTCCGGCAGCCGGGGCGAAAGCCCGACCCTGCCGGCCGAGCCCAGCGTGGTGTTTCCCTTAAGGGTCAGCGTGTTCGCCTGGGGGCTGGAGTCGCCGCTGGTTCCGCTCGTTTCGGAGAGGTGGTAAACGGCCACGTAGCCGTTGGACCAGGTGGAGCCATCGGTGGCGTAGACCGGGAGGGTCGCGGCATCGTTGCCCCAGTAGGCGATGATCGCCGCATTGTTGGTGAGCGCTGGAACCTGCACCCAGACGAACGTGTCGCCGGAGGGGT
>CAYVJM010000394.1:0-1625 GCA_964451695.1 uncultured Lentisphaerales bacterium
ACTTGAACCTCGCGCTGGCCGAGCAGGTCGCCGCGTCCCTCGACGCGAAGCATGGTGCGGGAACCGCCGCGGCGATGAAGGTCGACGTCGGCGACGAAGCCTCCGTTCAGGCGCTCGTCCGCGACATCGTCCTCCGCTTCGGCGGGCTCGACCTGCTGGTGAGCAACGCGGGCGTGCTACGCGCGGGTGGCCTCGAGGACATGACGCTCAAGGACTTCGAGTTCGTCACGCGCATCAACTACACGGCCTTCTTCCTGATGACCAAGTACGCCGCGCGCCCGATGAAGGTCCAGTCGCGCTTCGATCCGGCGTACGTCGCCGACATCGTCCAGATCAATTCGAAGTCCGGCCTCGAGGGCTCGAACAAGAACTTCGCCTACGCGGGCGGAAAGTTCGGCGGCATCGGCCTCGTCCAGAGCTTCGCCAAGGAGCTCGTCGAGCACCGGATCAAGGTCAACGCGATCTGCCCCGGCAACTACTACGAGGGCCCGCTCTGGAGCGATCCGGTGAAGGGCCTCTTCGTCCAGTACCTCAAGGCCGGCAAGGTGCCCGGCGCGAAGACGGTCCAGGACGTCTACGACTTCTACGTCGCGAAGGTGCCGATGCGCCGCGGCTGCTCGCCGGCCGACGTCACGAAGGCGATCGTCTACTGCGTCGAACAGACCTACGAAACCGGCCAGGCCATTCCCGTGACCGGCGGCCAGAACATGCTCAAGTAGCGTTTTCAATCAGGAGACATCCACCATGGCTACACCCGTCATCATGCCGCGCCAAGGGCAGTCCGTCGAAAGCTGCATCATCGGCAAATGGCACAAGAAGCCCGGCGACGCCGTCGCCGTCGGCGAAACCCTCTTCACCTACGAAACTGACAAGGCGACGTTCGACGAGACCGCCTCCGTCCCGGGCACCTTGCTCGCCGTGTTTTTCCAGGAGGGCGACGACGTCCCCTGCCTGACCAACGTCTGCGTGATCGGCGCGCCCGGCGAGGACGCCGCCGCTTTCGCACCCGGCGGCGCGCCTGCCGCATCTGCTCAGCCTGCGGCCGCATCTGCACCCGTAGCTGTAGCGCCAGTAGCCGCCGAGCCTGCGTCTGCGTCCGCCCAGCCGGCCCCCGCCGCCTCCGGCGCCGTGTCGCCGCGCGCGAAGCATCTGGCCGAGCGCACCGGCGCCGATCTGCGCCAGGCGCAGGGCTCCGGCCCGGCCGGCCGCGTCATCGAGCGCGACGTGCTCGCGCTCGTCGCCGAAGGCCGCATGGCCACGCCCGCAGCCGGCGAGCACGCGGCCGGCATCGTCGGCACCGCGCTGGGCGGCCGCGTCGGCATTGCCGACGCCGAGGCTACCCAGACCGCTCCCGCCGCCACGCCGACCGCCCCCGCCCGCCCGGCGGACGCCGCCGAATCGTGGACGGAGAAGCACCCGACGATCCGGAAGGTCATCGCGCGCTCGATGCACGATTCGCTCGCGAAGATGGCGCAGCTCACGCTCAACACGAGTTTCGACGCCACGGACATCCTCGCGTTCCGCAAGCGCCTCAAGGCCGCCGCCGAAAAGGACGCCGCTATTGTGGAGTCCGTCCCCACGCTGGGCGACATCGTCCTCTACGCCGTCTCGCGCACGCTCCTCAA
>CAYVJM010000395.1:0-1600 GCA_964451695.1 uncultured Lentisphaerales bacterium
CCACACGGACTGCGACGTGACTTTCATCGGTTGCCGACATTGGATGCCCACGAACTTCATGGAGCAGGTTCACTCGGATCCACTTTTGCCATCATATCTCGGCGATATCATCAACAACTTTTACAAGCTAGAAACAGGGCATTGGCTGCCTTGACATGCTCCGCCTGTTTTTCGCACCCCACGACGGGCAGGCCGCCATCGGAACCTGCGTCGTCTCAGCCGATGACGAAATCCAGCAGAAGGTCGTTGTCGCTGAATCCACCATTTCTCGATTTCCCGATCCTCCCGCGAACCTCTCGCAGAGGCTCGTCCAGACGCAATCGCTTCGCGGCGACTATGCCGGCGACGTGCCGCGCATCGAAATCACCTACAGAAAGCTGGGCATCAAGCCCGTCGACCCCGGTTGGCATTTTGTAGACGAATTGATCGGGCCGTTCTCGATCACCAACTACGCAGGCGCCCTGCCCGCCGATGTGTCGTGGATCGTCGACTGTGGCGAAGTGTCCGTGGCGCCCGGGAGCGTCGTCGCCTATCTCAGAGTCACCGAGGAGCCACCTGCCTACAAGAATGGCGTCATCACGCTGAAGGCCGCTTCGGAACTGGACGCCGAGACGGTCGTGACAAACCGGATCGAGGTTCCGAAATGCATCCAGCCCGAGTTCTCCCTGACGGACGGGACGGGCAATTTCTCGCCGCATCTGGGCGAGACCGCCTCCTTCACCTTGGCTCTGCCTGGCTGCAACCACGCTCCCCGCGAAGGATGGCTTGAAGCCGAACTGATGCGCGAGACCACCTCGGGATGGCAGCATGTCGGGTGGCTGGACGCGAGCCAGGCCGAACCCGGGCTCCAGAAGCGGCGGCGCTGCCTGTTCGGGCCGCAGACGATCGTCTGGGACGGCATCGCCACCGAGAGCGCCGCGCTTGCCGATTCGCCCGACGTGTTCACGGAGGGCGGCGCGCCGTTCCACCGCGCCCTTCCCGCCGTCGTTTCGGGCGAGCCGGTGCCGCCGCCGTACTACACGATCTTCTTCAGGTACCGGGAGGCGGACAGCGACACGGCGGAGATCATCGACGAGACTAGCACGATTGTGTACGTCCCCCAGGTCGTGAAAATCGAGATGACCGACGAGGCGTACAATAATTCAACGACGAACATGAACGGATGGATCATGAACGGCGGTCGTTGCACGCCCGATGCGTACCATTTCAGAAAAAGCTCTTTTGTCTATCCAACTTGGAAGCCTCGTAACGCAAATTACTTGCACTTCATATTGCCTCGTCCATAAGGAGTACTCGATGAGAAGGAGAACATGGTTTCAACTCGCGCTGTTCACGCTGTTGCCCGGATTGCTGTTCGGGTTGCGGTTTTTACACGCCCTCCCAAGTTATCTTGCCGATCTTAAACAATCCCACATCGCTGGAATCGGCAAGGTTCTTGACCTCGGCGACGGCGTCTTGCGCATGGAGGTGGATCAGTATTGGCTTGGCGACCCAGGAACGAATGTGATTGAGATCCAACGAGCTTTTCCTGATTATTTGCCAGACACCAATTCGATCGTCGGCGGCACCGCCGTGTTCTTTGCCGTGACCAACGAATGGG
>CAYVJM010000396.1:0-1587 GCA_964451695.1 uncultured Lentisphaerales bacterium
AGAGCTCGGTGCGCAGGGACATCTTGCCGGTTTCCGTCTGCGGGTTGTTGAAGCCGAGCTGGCCCTTGAGCGCCTCGTGGTTGATGCGCAGCCAGGCGAGCACCTCCGCGAGGCCGCCTTCGCCGACCTGCGGCGTGCCGTCGGCCATGAGGCCGAGGGTGCGCGCCTTGACGATCCGGGCGTAGAGGTCGCGCGGGGAGGCCACGTCGGACGGATCGAAGTTGGTCTCGTAGTCGTAGGCCTTGGCCGCGAGATAGACGTAGCGGGCGGCGATGTCGAACATGGCCTCGTACTGCTCCAGCGCATGGTTGCGGTGGACGCGGAACGTCATGTCCTGGTAGCGGTTCTGCTGCGTCATGGCGGCGACGCGCTTGTTGAAGGCGGCGCGCTCGTCGACGAGCCGGGCGCCTTCCGCGACCAGCGAGCGGTAGCGGTCCGATAGCGCCCGCAGGGCCTCGATCTCCTTGAAGATGGCGATGCGCAGGACGGGCTCGTCGCCGACCAGGTCCTCGAGGCCCTTGAGCAGCTCGCGCTGGGCCTGCTCCCGCTCGTCCGCGTCGTTGGCGAGGCTGACCTCCTGCTCGGCGATGTCCAGGGCGATCTCCTCTGCCAGCACGATCGCGCGCATGACGGCCTGCACGCCGGAGATGCCGCCCTCCACGGCCACGCCCGCGAACTTGACGGCGCCGCGCGCCGGCGCGAGGGCGTCGCCGGGTGAAATCGACAGGCCTCCGGTCGGAAGGTTCTTGGGCATGAACTCCGACGTGGCGTCCAGAGTGGTCGTCACGGTGTCCTTGAGCGCCTCGAAGATGTCCAGCGCGCCGCTGAGGCCCTTGATGAGGTTGCCGATGACGTATTTCGAGCGGACCATCGCCTGGTTGCGGAAGCGGATGTCCCCGCTGGTGACCAACTGGGCGTTGGCCAGGCGCATCGTCCGGATGATGTTGCCGGTGAGCGCGTCCCAGGCGCCGATGGCGCCGGCGATCGCCGCCTCCTGCTGGATCATCTCGTTGATGACCGTCTGCAGTTCGCCGACCGCGGGACGCGATCCCCAGGCGTCCGGCGCCTGGAACGTGTAGCCGGCCGCCGTGACGGGCATGAGCTGGGTGAAGCCGTCGAGGGGCACCTTGGGATCGGCGAGGTCGGTGTAGTCCACCGCGTAGAGACCGTCGCTCGCCAGGGCCGGCGTCGTGCCGCCGGCGTCGGGCGCGAACGAGGCGGAGAAGAGCTTGCGCATGTCCGCGCCCAGCTTCTGCACGCTCGCCTCGCCGTCGTCGTTCCAGGCGGTGTAGAGATCGCCGCCGGAGAGCACGCCGCTGGCGTTGAAGGAGGCGAACCCCGGCGTCGGTCCCGGCACCGTCTTGTCGTTCACTTCGCGGACGTCCACGTACATGTAGAGGGCCAGGTCGGGGCCATCGTAGCCGGCGGGATAGAGCTTGCCCGCGCCGACGACGCCGTCGTACGGCCGCCCGAAGAGGGCGATGAGCTGGTTGCGGTAGGCCAGATCCTGCAGGAACACGTCGTGACGGAAGTCGGCCTCGGTGTTGGCGATCTGCCGCAGGCGGTTCTGCGACTTGTTGGCGTTGT
>CAYVJM010000397.1:0-1587 GCA_964451695.1 uncultured Lentisphaerales bacterium
CGCGCAGGTCGATCTGGCGGTTGCCGACGGGGATCTGGATGCGGCCGTCCTGCGGAAGGCGCCGTTCGGCGATGTTGAGGCCGGCCATGACCTTGATGCGGGAGATGACGGGCAGCGCGAGGGACTTCGGCGGCGGCGTCATCTCGTAGAGCGCGCCGTCGACGCGGTAGCGGATGTGGAATTCCTTCTCGAACGGCTCGAAGTGGATGTCCGAGGCGCGGGCGTTGACGGCCTGGAGCAGGACGAGCTGGACGAGGCGCACGACGGGGGCGGAGGCGGAGGCGGCGGCGACGGCCGCCTCGTCGACGTCCTCTTCGTCGCCGACGACGATGGAGGCCTCGGCCTGGAACTCCTCCATGCCGGTGAGGAAGTTGTCCACGGCCGACGAATCGTCGCCGTAGTAGCGGGAGATGCAGTCGTGGATCTCGCGCTGGCGGGCGAGGACGAACTGGACTTCCTTGGAGAGGACGAAGACGAGCTCGTCGGAGACGATGGGCGTGGGAATCGAGGCGATGGCGAGCGTGACGCCCGTGGGCGTGGCGTCCACCGGCACGACGCCGTACATGCGCGCGACGCTGCCCTGGACGGCGCGGAGCACGTCGGGCGAGATGTCGATGCCCGCGAGGGTGACGACCTCGGAGCCGTTGAAGGCGGCCATGGCGCCGAGGAGGTCGTCCTCGGCGATGTAGCCGCCGTCCACGATGATGTCGCGAACGGACTTGCCGTTGCGCTGGTGCTCCTCGGCGATTTCGTCGCACGCCGCGTCGTCGAGCAGGCCGTTGACATGGGCCATTTCGAGGACCGGGTCGATCTTGAAGCTGGGTTCGTTCGCTGCCATGCCGTGGGTTCCCGCTAGCCCTTCTGGCCGGCGAGGATCTCCTTGATCTTCTCGAGCTGAGTGTCGACATCCCGGGATTTGGTGACCAGCTCGTCGTAGCCGATGCGCCCGGCCACGTAGAGGCTGAGCAGATGCGAATCGAGCGTCTGCATGCCGAACTTGGCGCCGGTCTGGATGTCGGAGGTGATGCGGTGGGTGTTGCCGTCGCGGATCATCGCCGCGATGCCCGGCGTGCTGACCATGATCTCGAAGCCGGCCACGCGGCCGGGCTTGTCGGCGCGCGGCATGAGCACCTGGGAGATGACGGCGACGAGGCCGACGGAGAGCTGCATGCGCACCTGCTCCTGCTGGTCGGTGGGGAAGGCGTCCACGATGCGGTCCACCGTGCTGGCCGCGCCCGTGGTGTGGAGCGTGGCGAAGACGAGGTGGCCCGTCTCGGCCGCGGTGATCGCCGCCTGCATCGTCTCCAGATCGCGCATTTCGCCCACGAGGATCACGTCGGGGTCCTGGCGCAGCGCGCGCCGGAGCGCCTCGCTGAAGGACGGCACGTCCGCGCCGAGTTCGCGCTGGGTGACGATGGACTTCTTGTGCGTGTGGTAGTACTCGATCGGGTCTTCGATCGTGATGATGTGGCAGGCGCGCTTCTCGTTGATGAAGTTGAGCATGCTGGCCAGCGTCGTCGTCTTGCCGGAGCCCGTCGGGCCGGTGACGAGAATGAGGCCACGGGGACGGAAAAGCAGCTCCGTGAT
>CAYVJM010000398.1:0-1587 GCA_964451695.1 uncultured Lentisphaerales bacterium
GCGCAAGAGGGACGGGCTCGAAGCCGCGCGCCTGGATCCGCGCGTCGGCGCGTCCCGGGCCGGAAGTGGCGATCAGACGGGGCATGGGATGTCGCAACTTGGCCGCCTAGCGGGCGGCGCGGACGGTCTCATAGAGGGCGCCGATCCGCAGGGCGAGGCGGGCGTCGTCGCTGGGCGAATAGTCGGTTTCGATCTTGAGGTAGGGGAGACCGAGGCGCCCAGCCAGCTCGCGGGTGTAGGCGGACTCGACATCGTAGGTCAGGCAGGCGTGCCAGACGAGTTCGACGATGCACTCGGCATGGTATTCGGCGGCGAGGCGCTCGAGCTTGTCGAGACGGTCGCGGTTCGGCGTGAGGACGGAGCAGGGCAGGTGGTAGTAGAACTCGGCGAGGGCGGCGAGAGGATCGGCCGCGGTTTCGTCCACCTCCTCGAGTAGGGGCTTGATCCCCGTGCAGTTCTCCTGGCAGACGACGGTGGCGCGGTCGCCTTCGAGCAGATCCATGACGCGCTCGGCGCAATGCGGGATGGGGACTCCGGTGAGCAGGACGCGGACATTGGCCGGGTCGGGACGTTCGGCAGCGGGGCGCGACGGCAGCTCGGCGAGGATGCGCTCGTAGGCGGCGAGATCGTCGGGCAGGCAGGCGAAGAGGCTCTTGAGATCGAGCAGCTCGCGCCCGGAAAGCGGCGGTGCGTCGGCGCGCAAGGTCTGGGCGAGCGCGAGGCGGAGACGGCGCTCGCGGTTCATCAGGCGGATGGCGTCGCGGAGCGCGTCGTCGGTGATGGAGACGGAGAACCGGGCTTCGAGCGCCGCGCGCAGCTTGCGCAGCTCCTGGGTCCAGCGGGCGAGGGCGTCGGGGTCGCGCGCCTTCTGGGGGAGTTCGAGCACGTGCATCGGGTGGCGCTCGGCCAGGCGCTCGAACATCTTCTTCTTGCCGTCGCAGGTCGTCTCGGCGACGACGAGCGAGGCCATTTCGAGAAACGGGTTGGCCTGGTTGACGCTATAGCCGAACGTGGACTTGACGAGGGGACAGAGGTTGGCCGGGAGCGTCTTCTCCGCGGCGGGGATCATCTTGACGTCGCCGCCGCAGAGGCAGACGGGCTTGGCGCCGGCGGCGAGGATCAGCTCGCGCGGGGTGTATTCGCACATGATGCCGACGATCGGGACACTTTGCTGCTTGAACGACTGCGCCTCGGCGTAGCATTGCTTCACCATGTCGTCGAACCAGACCATGCCGTTAGTCTTCATGAGTTGAGTTGGGAGTGCGGGATTGAGTTGGGAGTGCGGGATAGAGTTGGGAGTGCGTGAGAGCGTGAGTGCGTGAGTATGGGAGTGTGGGGGGCGACAAAGACAACTCACGCACTCACGCTCTCACGCCCTCGCGACTCATCTGCGGACGGCCACGAAGCGGCCCTGGGCGATCTTGCCGGCGTGGGCCAGATCGCGGGCGAACGCCATCTCGGCGGCCAGCGCGTTCATCAGCGGGGCGTCGAAGCCGATGATCCGGAGGGCGTCGTACGTGAGCTGCATGGACAGCATGTCGAGATAGAGGTCGATGTGGCGGGCGAACTGCCCGGTGTTCTCGGCGG
>CAYVJM010000399.1:0-1585 GCA_964451695.1 uncultured Lentisphaerales bacterium
TGCGGCGCTCGGGCATCGCGTCGTTGCGCGGGTCGAAGTAGAGCTGCACGCTGTCACCCTGCCACGCCAGCGACGGCGCCTCGGCCGCGTGGTGCGCGTCGTCCGCCACCACGATCGCCACGGCCATCGCGTCGTCCGTCCAGGCCACGGCCGCCTTCGCGGCGAGATCGTCCGCGCCGCCGTGCGCGAGTCCGGGCGTGAATTCCTTTGACCGGTGGTCGGCGCCCAACGCGATCCAACGCGCGCCGGTCCAGTCCGCCAAGTCGCCATCGGCCTGGATGCCTGAGGCCTTCGCGGCGAAGACTGGACGCAAAACCGTGTCGGCACGGGCGAAGGTCTCGCCCGACTCCACGACGACAGCCACCGGATACTCGGCCATCGCCTCGAACGCGGCGCCTTCGATCTCGAAGGAGACCGTGGCGGTGCCGGCGGCTTCGAGCTTCTCGAATGTCCGCGCGGCGGGGAGCTTCCAGCCCTCGGGGAGCTTCACGATCCTGACCGTCCCGTCGAGGGGCTGGTTGCGCTGGCTGGCGACGCGCACGTCGAGGCGGCGTCCGCCGCTGATCGACACATCGACCTTGAACGGATCACCCATGCCGAAGAGTTCGGCGGCGGCGAGGCGCGCGCGGATGTCGTCCGGGGTCGTCCCCGCGGCGAAGCGCACGTAGCTGGGATCGGTGGCGACGCGCACGCCTTGCTGCCGCGCGGCGGAAGGCACGACGTTGCCCATGATGTCGTAGGCCGTGAACTCGCCGTCGATTTTCAGCGCGCCTTCGAGGTTGATCTGCGTCGCCCACAGCGCGACGAGCGGACCGCCGGGGGCGTTGGGGAAGAGCAGCGCCGTGGCGGTGGGGCCGAGCGGGATGCGCTCGCCGCGGCCGGCCGGCACCGTCAGGCGGATGGCGGCGTTGTAGGCCGCAAAGAAGTCGTAGAGGAAGATCTCCCGGTCGGGTCCACGGCGGCTGATCGTGCCGGTCGGGTTGAAGAAGCAGACCGGGACGCCGACCGCGGCGCTGGAGACGAAGTGCTGGATCGACCAGCCCGCCACCTTCAGCTCGCCGTCGTGCGGCAGGTAGTAGCCGCGCCGCGTCTCCTCGTAGCCCTGGCGATCGTAGAAGAGATTCGCGCCGAAATACTTCTCGCTGTTCACGAGCGGACCCTGGAAGCCGTAGCCGTCCATCGCCTGCTCGAGCTGGACGCCCTGCGGGAAGAAGTCGATCTCGCTGTAGGGGTGGAAGGAGAAGGCGTCCATGAACTTCCCGGCGCCCGCCTTCATCCAGATGTCGATCCAGTCGAAATCGACGTTGTTGAGCGCGTTGCAGACGACCTGCAGCTTCGGATCGATCCCCTTGATCGTCTGGAACGCCACCTTCTGGAACTCGAGGTATTTCTCGGGGCCCATCGTGCGCTTGCCGGAGTCCGGCCCGCTGGACATGCGCCAGAGGTTCGGCTCGTTGAAGATCTCCCAGTAGAGCACGTCGTCCTTGAACGCCGACACGTACTCGCGCAGGTGCTTGCCGAACGCCGCCAGGTCCTCCGGCCTTGCCGGGGCGAGGTTGCGCGCGCCCAGCTCGGCCGAATGCGG
>CAYVJM010000400.1:0-1581 GCA_964451695.1 uncultured Lentisphaerales bacterium
GCCGAGGTTCTGATCTTGTCTTGGTGGGAGGAGGTCGCTGGGGCACCATCTACGCCGTCTATGACTTCCTGGAAAATGAAGCCGGATATCGAAATTTCGGTGCCTACGAGGATGGCGAGCGCTTTGTGAAGCGCGACACGCTGGTGTTTTCAGGCCACGAAACCCGCCGCCGCCCTGCGTTCGACGGCTTCCGCGACGAGCACACCTTGTATGGGCATCCCGACAAGGCGGCGGCCTCCCGGTTCTTCATTCGCAACCGGGGAAACCGGAACCTCCATCGGGGAGGCGCGAAAGCCGCTCACGTCAATCTGCCGGAACTGGAGTCGCCGTACGTTTCCCGCATCCCGGGTCACGGCCTTTTCATGTATGTGCCGCCGCACGACATCAAGAACGCCGACGGCACGATCCGCCAGAAAGGCTGGTTTGCCAGTCATCCCGAATACTTCACGCTGCTCGAGGACGGCACGCGCTCCGACCGGCTGCAGTTGTGCCTCTCCAACCCGGAGCTGCGGCGCGTTCTGACTGAGGCGGTGGTGGCTCGGATCAAGGCTTCCGGCGATGGCGTCTACATGGTCGGGTGCAACGACATCCCCGGCCATTTTTGCCTCTGCGAGGGCTGCCAGGCTCTTGAAACCCAGTATGGCAGCATCGGCGGACCTCTGTTCGACTACATCCTGGAACTTTGCGAACGCATCAAGAAACCCTTTCCCAACGTCTACATCACCACCCTGGCCTACCGCAAGGCACAGTCCGAAGTCCCCCCGCGCAACGTCATGTTTCCCGAGAACTTCATTGTCGACTTCGCCCCGGTGGACGACAACTGGACGGTCTCCCTACGAGAGCAGCCCCAAGACACCTACGCCAATCTTCTGGAGTGGCGACGCATCACGCACCATGTCTCCTACTGGTATTACACGACCGTCCGCGCGCCCTACGCGCTGTACGAGCGGACGGCGGCGGATCTGCGCGCCATGCGGGACGCCGGGGTCAGAAGCGTGGGGTTGTGCGGCATGGTGTCCCCGGATCTCGATCCGCTGGTCACCTACGTCTTTTTTCGCCTGCTCATCGACCCCGATCAGGACGAGATGAAGCTGGTGCGGGAATTCTGCGAACACGAGTACGGCGCCGCCGCACCCCTCATGCTGGAGTATCTCGACGAGATCGAGGGGGTGCGGCGCGACACGACCGCCTTTCTCCGCTGCGACAACAGCTACAACAGAATTCCGGTCACGCCGGAGCATCTCGTCTCCTGGCAGCGCCGCTTCGAGGCCATGTCCGACGTGGTCCGAGACGACACGCTCCATTCACGAAACATCCGCATGGCGCGCCTCGGGCTCGATGTGCTGACGCTGCTCCACATCGATCGCGTTCGGAAGGCGTATCCCGACGAAGGGATCGAAGCCGCGGCTGTCCTTGCTCGGGCCACGGCCGCATGGAATGAGATCAAGGCCGCTGGACGTCGCCAGGGGATCACCACGGGCAATTATCTTCGAATGCTTGCACTGGCGGTCAACCTGAACGACGGAACGCTGCCACCGCCGCTGGATCGTCATCCGCAGGAACGCGTGATCCGGCAACTGC
>CAYVJM010000401.1:0-1565 GCA_964451695.1 uncultured Lentisphaerales bacterium
TCACCCGCACGATCCCGCGGCGGCGGACGACCTTGCACCGCTCGCACACTCGTTTCACTGAACTTCGCACCTTCATCGGTGTTCTCCTGTTGTTTGGAAAAGGAGCGCCAAGATTACCCCAAACGACCCCCGCCTGTCCAGCGAAAAATAAATAAAAATATTTTTCCGTGCGGGCGGGCCAGACGGGAGGCTGGCGTCTTCGACGAGATCTTCATGGGCGGCGCCTCCTATCGGTTCGGAATGGAGAGAAGCGCCCTTCCCGGCTACAGTTCGTTCACTGGCCGGGGAAGGCAGACGCGGGAAGCGTCACACGACCCTGCCGCGCGTCGCAGACCCCCGTGTAGACATCCACGAAGCCGTCGTCGCGGAAGACGAACCCGCTCGTGAACACGCAGTCGTCCAAGTGCGGGACCTTCGGCTCGCAATCCGGATACAGGCGTCGGGTCGCGACGATGGCCACGTGCGAGGCCTTCCGCGTCGACGGATTGAAGACGAACGCCGCGTTGCAGTAGATCTGGCGCACGACGCCGTTCGAGGCGAGTTCGCCCGAGGCGGAAAGATGCGCGGCGGCCAGCAGCGTGCCGTCGGGACGGAGATAGATCTGGTTGCAGCCGACCCACTCGTCCTTGCCGAGGACGCCGTCGATGATCTCGGCCGATTCGATCGCCTGGGCGGTGAGCGCGTCGAGGGACGGCACTTCGATGTAGCCGATCACGGCCTCCGAGCCGTACTTCGCGCGGACGTCCTCGCCACGCGGGCGCGTGAAGACGCCGACGCGCCCGTCGGGAAAGCCGATGAGCCGGATGTCCTTCATCCGATCGGGGCCGTCCAGAAAAAACGCCAGCGAAAAAGGATCCGCGCCCCGGAAGAAACGTCCGCGATAGCTTTTCACGGTGCCGTCGGGATTCCGGGTCACGAACGTTCCGCCCACCACGAGCTCGCCGCCGATCGTCTGCACGAAGGGGTCTTCGAGATCCAGGTCGGCGAAACCGGCAACCTTCGTCCATTCATCCGCACCGGTTCTCTCGAACAGCGATACGTGGCTATGCGCCCATTGGTCGCGACGCTCGACGCGCCCGAAGAGGAAGCGCCGGCCGCGACTCGTAAACGGAATCGAGCAGTTGTAGACATCCCAGCCGTCGACGCCCTTGAAGGTCAACAGGACGCTCTCCTTCACGCGGGGCGGATTGCGTTCGAATGCCTCCTTCATCGCCCTGACGCCTTTCGGGGCGTCGGGTTCGTTGGCGGAAGGCGCTTGGGGACGGACTGAGGATTGCCGATTGGTCATTGCGTTGCTCATGAGAGGATTTCCTGATTCCTATCGGAATATATCACAGCGGCCGTTCAGGAGGCAAGGATCGGGTGTACGCCCAAAAACGCCCAAAAACCAATTGACATCCTGACGACGATATGAGAGGATTCACGCCGTTGTTTTTTTTCGCACCCGTGGTGGAATTGGCAGACACGCAAGATTCAGGTTCTTGTGCCAGCAATGGGGTGGAGGTTCAACTCCTCTCGGGTGCACCATCTTCGGCGGCCTTCGGGCCGCCGTTTCCGTTTCGAGG
>CAYVJM010000402.1:0-692 GCA_964451695.1 uncultured Lentisphaerales bacterium
CTCGAACCTGCCCAGAACCACGTTGCCCTCCGGTGCCACCGAGATCGACACCGTGGTTTCCACGGTCACGCGCACCGAGTCGTCGCCCCGAGAAGGACGCATCGATCGGCGGTGGCAGTCGGCCACACCGGCCGCGATGCGCTCGAGCACGTACGCGGGGGAGGGCTTGCGGTAGCGCGAGGGCTGCCCGGGCGTTTCGGGGGCGATGCAGATGCCGTGGAAGCCGGGGGCGGGCAGGCCGAGCAGCTCGAGCGTGCGGCGGTTGCAGGCCTCGGCGTCGGCCATCGTGTAGTAGCCGCGGCCGATGCCGCTCTGGTTCGTCACGAGATACAGCCGGAAGGCGGTCGAGGCTTTGCGGAGCGCCTCGGCGACGCCGGGCAGCAGGGCGATCTGCTCGGGGCGCCCGATGTAGCCGAGGTCGCGCACGATCGTGTCGTCGCGGTCGAGGAACAGCGCGGCGGGCTTCATGCCCTCGCCTCCGCGGCGTACCGGCGAATGTCCTCCGGCGTGGCCGTCGCCGTGCCGATCTTGCCGACGACGAAGCCGGCGGCGGTGTTGGCGAATTTCGCCGCGTCGCCGAGGGAGACGCCGGCGGCGGCGGCGAGGGTGAGGGCGGCGATGACGGTGTCTCCGGCGCCCGAGACGTCGAACACCTCGCGCGCGACGGTGGGGATCTGCTCGACGGGGCGGCC
>CAYVJM010000402.1:702-1536 GCA_964451695.1 uncultured Lentisphaerales bacterium
TCGCCGATGAGCATGCCGTCGGCGCCCATCGTGACGACGAGGTGCTCGGGGTGGAACTTGTCGCGGATGCGCGCGAAGACCGCCTCCGCCGGGAAGGCGCCGGCGTCGTCGTCCAGATCGGCGAGCCTGAGCGCCTCCGCGCGATTGGGCGTCATGACCGAGAGACCAGAATACGCGATCCCCGCGCGCGGCTTCGGATCGAGGGCGATGAACATTCCCGCGGGCGCGGCGGCCTGGATGGCGCGGATGGATTCGGTCGTGACGAGCCCCTTGCCGTAGTCGGAGAGGATGACGGCGTCCGCCTCGCGCAACGCGGGGGCGAGCCGTTGGCGGATCTCGTCGGGGGCGAGGGCGAAGCGCTCGGGGCCGGCTTCGCGGTCCATGCGGCAGAGCTGCTGGCGGCGGCAGACGATGCGCGTCTTGACGATGGTTTCGTGGTTCGCGGAGACGGCGCCTTCGAGGACGCGGACGCCGCCGTCGCGGACGACCTCCACGAGGCGCCGCCCGCTCGGATCGTCGCCGATCCAGCCGAAGAGCGTGGCGCTGCCGCCGAGGGCGGCGATGTTGAGCGCGACGTTGGCGGCGCCGCCGGCCGTGAAGGTCTCGTGCGAAACCTTCACCACGGGCACCGGCGCCTCGGGGGAGATGCGCGAGGCGTCGCCCCAGACGTAGTTGTCGAGCATCGCATCGCCGATGACGAGGATGCGCTTGCCCTGGATGGCCTGCAGGATGGCCTCGAGCGTGTCAGGTCTCTGGATCATGTGGAAGATCGAACGAGTTCTGGAAATGGCGTCATTCTACTGGATGGCCATCGCCGCCGCAAGCGCCAACTGC
>CAYVJM010000403.1:0-1507 GCA_964451695.1 uncultured Lentisphaerales bacterium
CGGATGGGGCTACGACCACTATCCGATGTCGGCGAAATACGTGGCCACGCTGGGGCTGGACTTCCTGGGCATGACGGGCAAGTTCCACACCTCGTGGGGCGAGTTCGGGGGCTTCAAGCATCCGAACGCCTTGCGCTACGAGTGCGGCGCGATGCTGGCGTTCGGCTCGAAGTGCTCGGTTGGCGACCAGCTCCATCCCGATGGCGAGATGGACGCGTCGACGTACGGGATCCTCGGCGAGGCGTATGCCGAGGTCGAGCGGAAGGAGCCTTGGTGCCGCGATGTCCGCAACGTCGCCGACGTGGCGCTGCTGCTCGCGGCGTCGCTGCCCGGCGGCAACGGGCGCGCGACGGATGGCGACGTCGGCGCCAACCGCGTGCTGCTGGAGGGCCATTTCCTCTACGACATCGTCGACGGCGACGCGGACTTCTCGTCCTACCGCATGGTCGTCGTGCCGGACGACGCCTGCATCGGGCCGGCGCTCCAGGCGAAGCTCGACACCTACCTCGCGGCGGGCGGACGCCTGTTCCTCTGCGGCCAGGCGGGATTGACCGAGGATCGCACCGCGTTTCTCTTCGATGTCGGCGCCGAGACGGATTGCGTCTCCGAATTCGATCCCGACTACGTACTACCGCGGGAGGACGTGCGCGCGGATTTCGTGTCCACGCCGAACGTGGCCTATTTCGGCTCGCAGCGGGTTCGCGTGACGACGGGCGAGTCGCTGGGCGACGTCTACGACCCGTATTTCAATCGCACCTACCGCCACTTCTGCTCGCACCGCCACACGCCGAATCGTCCGGAGCCGTCCGGCTACGCCTGTGGCGTCCGGAAGGGGAACACCGTCTATCTGGCGCACAACGTGTTCACGCTCTACCATGCGTTGGGAACCGTCTCGATCCGTGACTACATCGTCAAGGCGATGCGGCATCTGCTGGGGGAGGCGCGGGTGGCCGTGTCGGGGCTTCCGAGCACCGGCCGCGTGACGCTGATGGAGCAGCCGGCGGCGTCGCGCAGCGTGCTTCATCTGCTCTACGCCAACACGGTGCTGCGCGGCGGGCACATCCGCGGCTGCGCGCCGATCGAAGTCGTCGAAGAGCTGACGCCTCTGGCGGACATTCGCGTGACCGTTCGCCCGCTGAAACCGGTGGCGTCCGTGCGGCTCGTGCCGGACGGGACGGCGCTGGCGTTCGAGCGGCAGGCGAACGGCGCGATCGCGTTCACCGTCCCCAGCCTGCTCTGCCACCAGATGGTCGAGCTGGCCTGAACGGGGGCGAGGCGATCCCTCCCAGCACCTAGTCGTGGCCGGAGGACATGGCGTCGGAGAACTGGGTGAATTCGCTTTCGAAGACGAGCTCGGCCACGCCGGTCGCGCCGTTGCGGTTCTTGCCGATGTCCACCTTGGCGATCGTGTCGTCGACGGGGTCGTGGCCGGCCTGGTCCTTGAGCTTGTTGGCGTAGTAGGAGGGGCGCCAGAGGAGCATGACGACGTCGGCGTCCTGTTCGATCG
>CAYVJM010000404.1:0-1505 GCA_964451695.1 uncultured Lentisphaerales bacterium
TTCAGAAACGAGCACGACGCGTGCGGCGTCGGCCTGGTCGCCCATCTGGACAACCGCGCCTCGCATGCGATCATCGCCAACGGTCTGACCGTGCTCAAGCGGCTCATGCACCGCGGCGCGGCGGGTGGCGATCCGGAGACGGGCGACGGCGCCGGTCTGCTCTTCGCCGTCCCCGACAAGTTCTTCCGCAAGCATCTCGGCGCCAGGCTCCCGGCCAAAGGCCGGTACGGGGTGGCCATGGTCTTCGGCGGAGACGGCGCCGAAGCCGAGATCGGGCGCATCGTCGAGGGCGAGGGCCTCGGCGTCCTCGCCTGGCGCGACGTGCCGACGGATCCCGGCAGCATCGGCCGCGCGGCGCGCGAGAGTTGTCCGCGGATCCGCCAGCTCTTCCTCGATGGCTCGGCGCTTCCCGATCCCGCCGCGCTCGAGCGCAGGCTTTTCGTCGCGCGCCGCCTGATCGAGAAGGAGGTTCGCGGCTGCTATCTCCCGAGCTGCTCCTGCCGGAGCGTCGTCTACAAGGGGCTGCTGCTCGCGACCCAGATCGACGCCTTCTACCCTGACTTGCGCGACCCCGATCTCGAGAGTCCGCTCGTGCTCGTCCACCAGCGGTACAGCACGAACACCTTCCCGACCTGGAAGCTCGCCCATCCCTACCGATTCCTCGCGCACAATGGCGAGATCAACACGCTGCGCGGCAACTTGAACCAGCTTCGCAGCCGAGAGCCGTTTCTCAAAAGCCCGCTCTTCGGCGACGACCTCGCCAAGCTGCTGCCGCTCGTCGACGAGGCGCAAAGCGATTCCGCCTGCCTCGACAACATGCTCGAGCTGCTCGTCGCCTGCGGGCGAAGCCTGCCCCATGCGATGCTCATGCTCATGCCCCAGGCCTGGGGCGCGGACTACCATCTCGGGCGTGACGTGCGGGGCTTCTTCGACTACCATTCGCAGCTCATGGAGCCGTGGGACGGCCCCGCCGCCGTGGGCTTCTCCGACGGTGTGAACATCGGCGCCGCCCTCGACCGCAACGGCCTGCGCCCCGCCCGCTACACGCTCACCAAGGACAACCTCTTCGTGCTCGCCTCGGAAACCGGCGTGCTCGACATCCCCGCCGCCGACGTCGTCGAAAAGGGGCGCCTCGGCCCCGGCGAGATGATCTGGTGCGACCTCGAGCGCGGCCGCCTCGTCCACGACGCCGAGCTCAAGAACGCGATCGCGCGCCAGCGCCCCTATCGCCGCTGGTCGGAGGAGAACAAGATCGCCATCCACGGTCTCTTCGACTCCGTCAACGCCGCCTCGGTCCGTCAGGACCTGCTCCGCCGCCAGCGCGCCTTCGGCTGGTCCCGCGAAGACCTCGAGATGATCCTGCTGCCCATGGCCTCCTCGGGCGAGGAGCCCGTCGGCTCGATGGGCAACGACGCGGCCCTCGCCGTGCTCTCCGCGCAGCCGCAGCCGCTCTTCAACTACTTCAAGCAGCTCTTCGCGCAGGTCACCAACCCGCCGATCGACCC